>JAAXZP010000130.1 GCA_012719815.1 Christensenellaceae bacterium | reverse complement strand
GTGCTTCGACCTGGTGGAGAAGGAAAAAGCCGGCCTCATCCCTGACGCTTATGTCGCGATGAACGAGCTGGCCGCCCAGTCTCCCATCGGCGCCAACAACCTGCAGTTCACCCCCAGTCTGGCGGGCGGCGCCATGATCGAGCAGAGCCCCAATATCGTCGGCGGTTTTGTCGGCCTTCAGCTGTCGCATACCCGCAGCGACATGATACGGGCAGCGCTGGAAGGCATCACTTACAACCTGTGGTACGCGATGACCGTGCTGGAAAGCTGCGGCGTATCCGTGCCCGAGCTTTTGATGGTGGGCGGCGGCGCCAAGAGCCCCTTCTGGCGGCAGATGTTCGCGGACGTGTTCAACAGGAACATGATTAAAACCAACGTGGACCAGAACGCCGCTTCGCTGGGAGCCGCAGCGCTTGTGGCGTACGGGCTCGGCCTTTGGAAAGACTACACGGCCATTGACAAAGCACACGAGCTCCAAAGCATAGAAAAACCCGACAAGGCCCGTGCGGAGCTTTACCGGCCGCATTACGAGATGTCACGCTACATCGCGGGCTGGCTGGCGCAGACGGGCGACAAATTAGCAGCAGGAAGGTAACATATGAAACTCAAAGCGATTGATCATATCGCCGTTTTCACGGTCGATATCAACGAATCCGTCAGGTTCTATACCGAGGTTTTGGGCCTCAAGGAAATAAAGCGTATACCCAATGGCGACAACGTGCTGGTTTACATGAAAGTGAACGACACCAGCGCGATCGAGCTGTTTGACCACGAAAAGGAGATAACCTACAGCGAGCATTCGCCATCCTCCTCAGGCGTGGCGCATATCTGCCTCAGCGTCACCGGCATTGAGGAGTGGAACGAACACCTCAAGAAACACAACGTGGAATTCACTCTGCCGCTGTGCGCGCTTGAGCACCTCGGCAAAAAAGTGCTGCTTTTCAAAGATCCGAACGGCGTTGTGATTGAGCTTTCCGAAGACCTTGAGGCGTAGAAAATGTAATGGGAGGAGCTAGAAAGAGACGCAATGGCTAAATTGTTGGAGATGAAAAATATCTCAAAGAGCTTTTACGGCGTCCCGGTCTTAACCAACGTCAACTTCAGCGTGGACCGCGGCGAAGTGATAGCTCTTTGCGGCGAAAACGGCGCGGGCAAATCGACTCTGATGAAGATCCTCGCTGCGATCTACAGGTATGACCAAGGCGAAATCCTGCTGGATGGCGAGCCTTTGCCGCATCACATACAGCCTCTGGAAATGCAAAAGCGCGGCGTCTCCATGATCCACCAGGAGCTCAACCTGATGGAGCATCTCACCGTTGCCCAGAACATATTCCTCACCCGAGAACCGCTGGGCAAAAGCGGCCTCATCAACTATCGCAAGATGAACGCCGAAGCCAAAAAGCTGCTGGAATCGCTCGGTCAGGACAACATCAGCCCCACCGCCCTGGTGAGCACGCTGAAAACGGCGCAGAAACAGATGGTCGAAATCGCCAAGGCCATTTCCTTCAACCTGAAAGTGCTGATTATGGACGAGCCGACCGCCATGCTGACGCAGAGGGAGACCGACATACTGTTCGATCTCATCCGCAAGCTCGCCAAACAGGGTATCGGCATCATCTATATTTCGCACCGCCTCAAGGAAATAAAAGAGGTCTGCGACAGCGTGACCATACTGCGCGACGGCATGTTCATTGTCAGCAAGCCGGTTTCCGAGGTGACCGAGCAGCAGATCGCCAACTACATGGTGGGCCGCGAGGTCAGCACTTCCCAGGCGTCGGATTTTTGCGGCGACTGCAACGACATCGTGCTGGAAGTCCGCAACGTATCCGATTCGCTGCTGAAAAACGTCAGCTTCAAGGTCTGCCGCGGCGAAATCGTGGGCCTATCCGGACTGGTCGGCTCCGGCCGGTCTGAGCTGATGGAAGTTATCTTCGGCATCCGCAAGCCGAAGACCGGCGAAATCTACCTCAACGGCAAGAAAATCGTCAACAAAAAACCCGTCCACGCCATTAAAAGAGGCATCGGCTTCGTGACGGAAGACCGCCAGAAGACCGGCGTGGTCATCAAGCGCAGCATCCGGGAGAACATCAACCTTATTGACCAGGTGAAAAACAAGGGCTTCTTTAACAGCGCCCGCAAGCACAAGGCCAACACCGACGAGATGATCAAGCGTCTTAACATCCGGTGCGCCAGCCAGACGCAGCTGGTCAGCAACCTTTCCGGCGGCAATAAGCAGAAGATCGTTCTGGCCAAATGGCTGCTTGTGGATCAGGATATACTGATTCTTGACGAACCCACCCGCGGCATCGACGTGGGCGCGCGCGAAGAAATCTATGCCATCATCAACGAGCTTTCCAAAAGCGGCAAGACCATTATCGTGGTCTCCTCGGATTTGACCGAGGTTCTCAACATCTGTCAGCGCGTCATCGTCATGCATGAAGGCATGATAAAAGGCGAACTCACGCACGACGACAGAACGGAAGAGAAGATCATGTCGTTTGCAACGAATGCATGTTAATGATTTGGAGGAAAATCTATGAGCAACGAAAATGTGAGCAAAAAGTATGTCGATAGCATCAAGCAAATATGGAGCAAGTACAGTATCGTATTCGTATTCATATTTTTGTACCTGCTCTGCACGTTGCTGACAGGCGGCAAATTCGGCGAATGGAAAAATATCTCAGCGATACTGCGCAACGCGTCCACGATTGGCATCATTGCGCTGGGTATGACGTTTGTCATCATCTCCGGCGGTATTGACCTGTCCAGCGGCCCCGTGATGGCCACTGCCGGCATTGTGCTGGTATTCCTTCAGGGCAGCGGCGTACCGCTTCCCATTGCGATACTGGCCTGTATCGCCGTAACCACCGCGTTTGGTTTCATTAACGGCATCATCACCACCAAAATTAAGGTCCCCCCGTTCATCGTCACGCTGGCCGTGGGCATCATCGCCCGCTCCGTTACGATGTACCTGGGCAACGGCGCAACAGTTACGGGCAACAACCAGGATACCGGCTTCAAAGCCATCGGCAACGGCAGCCTGTTCATCACCCCGGATTTTCCCATTCCCACGCCGTTCATCATCATGCTGGTGGTGGCAGTATTGCTGACTATATTGCTGACCAAAACCAAGTTCGGCACTTTCGTGTTTGCGGTGGGCTGCAACGAGCTGGCGTCCAAATATTCAGGTATCAAAGTGGACAGAATTAAAATATGGACTTATATCATCGCGGGTATCTGCGTCGGCATCGCCGGCACGATCGAGATATCCCGAATGGTGGCGGTTGCTTCCACCACGACGGGCGACGGCTACGAATTCGACGCCATCACCGCTGTGCTGGTCGGCGGCACCTCGCTGGCCGGTGGCCGCGGCACGATCTACGGATCCGTTATCGGTGCGATCATCCTGTTCTTCGTGAACAACATGATGATTCACCTCGGTATCTCCACTTACCTGACAGGCGCGGTCAAAGGCGCTGTTATCATGATCGCAGTCCTGTTGCAGGCACGAGACAGAAACTAAGTTTCATAAACAAATCATTTGTTTATGAAGTAACCTATACATACTTAAGGAGGATGAAAAATGAAGAAAGTTCTGATTGGCGCTCTCGCATTTCTTCTGTGCTTCGCTCTGGTCGCTTGCGGCGCCCCGAAGACCGAAGAACCGGCGGCTCCCGAAGCTCCCGCTCAGGAATCTGTGGCGCCGGCAGCTCCCGAGCAGCCCGCTGAGCAGCCCGCTGAGCAGCCCGCAGCTAAGAAGAGAGTCGCAGTCTCTCTGCCCCCGGCTGACAACGCCTGGCAGGCTGCGTTGCTCGGTAAATTGCAGGAGGTCACTGCTGGTGACACCGAAATCGAGTGGACAATAAAGAACGCTGTCGACAATGCTGACCAGCAGAACATGCTCGCCACGTTCAAGGACGGCGGCTACGACGTGATTGCCTGCCTGCCGGGCGACGGCACGCTGCTGACGACGATCATGGAAGAGATCTATGACGCCGGCATCCCGACGATCATCATCGACAGAAACATCGCGTCCGACAAGTACACCTCTTTCGTTGCGGAAGACAACTACTCCTGCGGCGCGATGGCGGCTGAGTTCATCGGCAAGTTCTTCGAAGGCCAGGAAGACGTCAAGCTCGTCAACCTGAGAAGCTACATCGGCATCCCGATCGACCTCGAGAGATTCCAGGGCTTCAGCGATGTCATCAAGAACTATCCGAACATCAAGATCATCGGTGAAGGCGACGGCGAGTTCAACAGCAACGCCGGCTATCAGGCCATGACCGACCTGCTGGCTGCGCACGATCATATCGACGTTGTGTTCACGCACGACGACGAATCTACGACGGGCGCCATGACGGCGATCGAACAGGCTGGCCGCACCGACATCAAGCTCATCACCGGCATGGGCGGCACGGTGACGGCTCTGAATGAGATCAAGGCCGACAACACCATCCATAAGGCGACGGCTTCCTACTTCCCGACGAAGATCGCCGAGGATGCTGTCAACATCATCAGAGACTTCATCAGGACCGGCAAGATCGACAAGGACAACGTTCGTCCCTCCACGCTGATCACGAAGGAAAACGTTGATCAGTTCATGCAGTACGCTTATCAATAAGCCTAACTGTAACTTATAAGGCCTTCGGTTTTCCGAAGGCCTGTTTTTTACCGGAAGCAGTGACGAATCAGAACGCAAAATATTGCATGATATATAAAACGGCGGATATTTGACCCGCCGCTTTTTCTTCTCACGTATCGAATCTCTCAGCGCTGGATGCGGCCCGAACCGTCTCCGGATATCAGCCGCTCCACTTCCTTCACGCTCACCCGGTTGTAATCCCCCGGTATCGCGTGCTTGAGGCAGCTGGCGCCCACCGCAAACTCCAGCGCTTTTTTCTCGTCCCCGTATGTCAAAAGGCCGTATATC
>JAAXZP010000129.1 GCA_012719815.1 Christensenellaceae bacterium | reverse complement strand
GTGATGTACGGCGCCGGCAATATCGGCAGGGGGTTCATCGGGAAAACCTTCTCCGAATCCGGCTATGAGGTATGTTTCATAGAGGTCAACAAAGAGATAGTAAATAAGCTGAACGAGGACAGGCAGTATCCCGTGCGCATTGTGCAGAACGACGGCCAACATGAAGAGATCGTCCGGAATGTGCGGGCCGTGGACGGCATGGATATAGAGCGCGTGGCGGCGGAGATCGAAAGCGCAGACATCATGGCCACCGCGGTGGGCGTCAACATACTGCCGCGCATCGTGAAGCCTATCTGCGCGGGGCTGAAAAGGCGGCTGGACAAGGGCGCGCCGCCGCTCAATATCATTATCTGCGAGAACCTGATCGACTCGGACAAATACCTGCGCAGGCTGATCGAAGCTGAGCTGGGCGTTGCGTACAAGGAAAGGCTGGACAAAAGCCTCGGGCTGGTGGAGGCCTCCATCGGCCGGATGGTGCCGGTGATGACGGACGAGATGCGCGAAGGCAACATACTGCGCGTGTGGGTGGAGCCGTACGACACGCTGCCGGTGGACAGCGCGGCGTTCGTGGGGTCGATACCGCCGCTCAAAAACCTTGTGCCCTTCACCCCGTTCGGCTTTTATATCAAGCGGAAGCTGTTTATCCACAACCTGGGGCACGCCGTGTGCGCCTATCTCGGCTGGCAGAAGGGCTACGAATACATCTGGCAGTGTGTGGACGATATGCCGATAAGAGCGCTGGCGAAGGCGGCGATGAGCGACTCGGCGGCGGCGCTGCAGCGGGAGTACGGGGCATCGGCGGACGAGCTTGCCGCCCATATCGACGATTTGCTGAGCCGCTTTGCCAACCGCGCGCTGGGCGATACCGTGGCGCGTGTGGGCCGGGACCCCATCCGGAAACTGGGCGTGGGCGACCGGCTGATGGGCGCGGCGCTGTACTGCTCTTCCATGGGTATCGCGCCAGACAGCATCGTGCAAGGGATCGCCGCCGCGCTGCGTTACGACAACCCCGAAGACGAAGCGGCAATGCAGATTCAGCAGGACATACGGGTGAGCGGCATTGAAGCCGCCGTGAAAAAATACTGCGGCATCGGCGAGGATTCTCCGCTGTTTGAGAGCATTATCCGGCAGTACCGGGAGGGGATCTCGATAAAGCCGTGCCTCGTGATTTTGACAGCGCTTTTGCAGCGTTGTATAATAACGCCAATACCGGAATTCCGGGAATCGTCGGCAGCAGGCGCAGCGATAAGACGGATAGGCCTTCCTTTTCGCCGGCCGCGTGAAGGACAGGCTTTTTATTTTTCTTGAATATGAGGACGCACAGCCACATATCTATATATGTATGTGTGGATGCGGAGGTTTCCATATGAGAAAGTCATCGGCCATCATGCTGGCAATCGTCGTGGGAATCGTATGTACAGCGGTCACGTATTTCGTGATGTTATGGGATTTCAACGCCCGGATGGAAGGCAGCGGCGACAGCCTTTCCCTGAAGGAATTCCGGATCGTGGAGGAAGTGATCGAAAGATACTATCTGCGCGATTACGATATAAAGGAAGTGGAGAACGCCGGGCTTAAAGCCATGGTCGCGTCGCTGGGTGACCCGTACAGCGTTTATTACACGCCCGAAGAGTTCGCGACGTTCAACCGGAACTCCACCGGCGAATACAACGGCGTGGGCATGGGCATTACCAAAGACGAGGTGACCGGCCTGACTGTGGTCAGCTATTTCATGGAAGGCTCCGCGGCCGAGGCTGCGGGCATCCAGGTGGGCGATTACATTATCAGCATCGACGGGCAGGATGTGACGGGCAAGACGCTACAGGAAATCAGCGTGCTGTGCATCGGCGAGGAAGGCACTCCCATCACCATCGGCGTCAAGCGCGGCGACCAGGTATTGGAGTTTACGATGCTGCGCCAGCCTATTTCGCTGGACATGGTGGACTATACCGTACTGGACGATATCGGCTACATGCGCGTCAAACAATTCGGCGGCAACTGCGAATTGCTGTTTAACAATGCCATTGACGAGTTTGAAAAGAAGCAGGTCAAGGGTGCGATCATCGACCTGCGCAACAACCCGGGCGGCTATCTCAATATTGTGGTGAATACGCTGGACCGGCTGCTGCCCGAAGGGACCATCGTCTATACTGAAGACAAATACGGCAACCGCGAAACGCAGACCAGCGACGCGGTGTGCGTCGATTTCCCGATAGTGGTGCTTGTAAACCAGAACACCGCGTCTGCCTCCGAGATATTTGCCGGCGCGATACAGGACTACGGCATGGGATATGTGGTGGGTACGCGCACGTACGGCAAAGGCGTGGTGCAGGTGGTGGTGCCGATCAAGCAGGCGGACGGCACTGTAAGGGGCGCCGTCAAGATTACGGCGTCGGAATACTTTACGCCCAAGGGCCGCAGCATTGACGGCAACGGCATCTATCCGGACGTGTATGTGGAGCGCCGGGGCGACGGCGACAACCAGCTGGACAAAGCGCAGTCGGTATTGCGCGCGCTGATCAGCAAAGGCGGTTTGCAAAGCGCTTCATAGCGAGAATATTATTGTCAAGGGCTCTTTGCACTGATAAAATGGTAATTGCTTTTATCAATGGCTTATCCTGCCGAAATAGCGGGAAATACTGAGCAGCGCATAAGATGAGAGGAAACAGAAATGTATGATGTGATCATCGTGGGAGCGGGCCCGGCAGTCCTGACCGCGGGCATTTACGCCGGGCGGGCCGGTATGTCGGCGCTGATTCTGGAGAGGGTGTTTCCGGGCGGGCAGATCGCGCGGGCGCATATCGTGGAGAACTACCCCGGCTTTCCGGACGGCGTTGAGGGCGTGGAGCTGGGCATCCGGTTCAAGGAGCACGCCGAGCGCCACGGCGCCGTGATCGAATCGGCCGAGGTGACGGGCTATTCGCTGGACGGCGAAATCAAGAAGGTGTTCACATCCGACAAGACGTATGAGGCCAAAACGGTCATACTGGCGATGGGTGCGGCGTACAAGACGCTGGGCCTGTATTCTGAGAAGCGCTTTCTGGGCACCGGCGTGTCGTACTGCGCGACGTGCGACGGGCCTTTTTTCCGCGGCAAGGATGTGGTCGTGGTGGGCGGCGGCGATACCGCCATCGAGGACGCGCTGTATCTCGCGAACTTCGTGAACCGCGTGTACGTGGTACACCGGCGGGATGAGCTGCGCGCGCAGATGGCGCTGCAGAAGGCTGCCAGACAGAACGAGCGCATCGAATTCGTCTGGAACAGCGAAGTGGATACCATCACCGGCGATACCATGGTGACGGGCGTGCGCGTGCGCAACAACAAGACGCAGGAGATGCGGCTGATACCCTGCTCCGGCGTGTTTATCGCCATCGGCACTGTGCCGCACACCGAAGAGGTGAAGTCGCAGGTGAAGACGGACGCTTTTGGCTATATCGTAACGGACAGCGGCATGCGCACCAATCTGCCCGGCGTATTCGCCGCGGGCGATATCGTGGCCAAGCCGCTGCGGCAGGTGGTGACGGCGGCGGCGGACGGCGCCATTGCCATCTATTCAGCACAGGAATATTTAAGAACTCTGGAAAAGGAATAGGACTATACCAATTTGCAAAGTGGTATAGTCGGGACTATAATACAAAAGTCCGGGTCAGGAGGAAAAATGGGACGGCTTTTTGGAACGGACGGCGTGCGCGGCATTGCCAACGACAAGCTCTCCTGCGAGCTGGCGTTTAAGCTGGGGCAGGCGGGCGCTTATGTGCTGACGAGCAGCGTACACAAGGCGCGCATACTGATCGGCCGGGATACGCGGATCTCCGGTGACATGCTGGAATCGGCCCTGGTGGCGGGCATCTGCTCGGTGGGCGCGGAGGCCGTGGTGGCCGGCGTGATACCCACGTCGGGCGTGGCGTTTCTCACCCGGGATTACGGCGCGGACGCGGGCGTGGTGATATCGGCGTCGCACAACTCGGCGGAATACAACGGCATCAAGTTCTTCAACGCGGACGGCAAAAAGCTGCCCGACGAGATTGAGGAGCGCAGTGAGTCCATCATACTGGACGGCAGCGAGACCGTGCAGCTCAAAACCGGCATGGAAGTGGGACGGCGCGTGGGCGCGCTGAACGCCCTGGCGGAATACAAGGAGTTTCTGCTTGGGACAACGGATACCAATCTGCGCGGTCTCAAGATCGTGCTGGACTGCGCGCACGGCGCGGCGTCGGTGGTGGGGCCGCGGGCATTCCAGGAGCTGGGCGCCACGGTGGTGCCGTATTACCACACGCCGGATGGCACCAACATCAACGACAACTGCGGCTCAACGCACCCGGAGAAGCTGACGCAGCTGGTGACGGAACTGGGCGCTGACCTGGGGCTTGCGTTTGACGGCGATGCCGACCGGGTGATCGCGGTGGATGAGCACGGCGTGATCGTGGACGGCGACCAGATCATGGCCATCTGCGCGATCGACCTCAAAGAGCGCGGCCTGCTGAAAAAGGATACGCTGGTGTGCACCGTGATGAGCAACCTGGGGCTGGACATCGCAATGGAACAGCACGGTATCCGCACGGTGAAGACCAAGGTCGGGGACCGCTACGTGCTGGAAGAGATGCTGAAAAACGGCTACAACTTCGGCGGCGAGCAGTCCGGCCATATCATTTTCCTCGACCTGTCGACCACGGGCGACGGCATACTGTCCGGCATTCAGCTCGCGTCGGTGATGATGCGCAGCGGCATGTCGCTTTCCAAGCTGGCCAGCAAGGTGGATATACTGCCGCAGGTGCTGGTAAACGCGCGCGTGAAAGACGAGTATAAGGAAAGCATACTGGAGGACGAGGTGATAAAGGCGCGCATCAAAGAGCTGGAAGCGCGGTTTGCGGGCAAGGGACGCGTGCTGATCCGTCCGTCTGGTACGGAGCCGCTCGTCCGCGTGATGATAGAAGGACCGGACAAAAAGGAGATTGGACGCCAGGCGGTGGAAATGGCCAGGCTCATCGAAAGCCGCCTCGCGTAAAATATTTTATCAGAGGGGGCTTTTTATATGTGCGGAATCGTGGGCTATGCGGGCGGCCGGGACGTTGTTCCCGTGCTGCTGAACGGCCTTTCCAGACTGGAGTACAGAGGATACGACAGCGCCGGCGTGGCCGTGATATCGGACAACCGGCTGAAGATATACAAAACCAGGGGTCGGCTTTCGGCGCTCCGCGAACTGATGGAAGGCTGTTGCGCCGAAAACACCGTAGGCATCGGGCATACGCGCTGGGCGACCCACGGCGAGCCGTCGTTTGAGAATTCCCATCCCCATACCAACTGTGCGGGCGATATCGCCGTCGTGCACAACGGCATCATCGAAAACTACATGAAGCTGAAGGAGTGGCTGATGGCCGAAGGGGCGGTGTTTACGTCGGAGACGGACACCGAGGTTATCGCGCACCTGATTAACCATTTTTACCGCGGCAACCTGCTGGCAGCGGTGCTGGAGGCGGTGGAAAGGCTGGAGGGGTCGTATGCGCTGGGCGTGGTGTGTGAAAAGAACCCGGATACCATTATTGCGGCGCGCAAGGACAGCCCGCTGGTGGTGGGCCTCGGCAACGGCGAGAACCTGATCGCGTCCGATATACCGGCGTTGCTGGAATACACCCGCGACGTAATCTTTTTAAACGACCGCGAGGTGGCCGTGGTAACGCGCGACAGCGTAGAGCTGTACGACCAGTACGGGCAGCCGGTGGAGCGGGAAAGCTATCACGTCAGCTGGGACGTTTCCCAGGCGGAAAAGGGCGGCTATGAGCACTTCATGATCAAGGAGATCCACGAAGAGCCGCGCGCGATGGCCGATACGTTTTTCCCGCGGTATAAGGACGGCATCATCGACCTCTCCGAGATCGGGATTGACGAACAGCTGGTGAGGTCGATTGATAAGGTGGGCATCATCGCCTGCGGCACGGCGTTTCACGCCGGCATGGTGGGCAAATACATTATCGAGGACCTGGCGCGCATCCCTGTGGAAGTGGAGGTGGCTTCGGAGTTTCGCTATCGCAGGCCCATCATCACGCCGGGGCAGCTGTTTATCATCATCAGCCAGTCCGGCGAGACGGCGGACACGCTGGCCGCGATGCGCGAGGCGAAAAAACGCGGCGCCAAGGTGGCGGCGATTGTGAACGTGGTGGGCAGCACCATCGCGCGCGAAGCGGACGCGGTGCTGTATACGCACGCCGGACCCGAGATAGCAGTGGCGTCCACCAAGGCCTACAACACGCAGCTGGTCGCGATATACATGATCGCGCTGGAACTGGCGCGGCTGTCCGGCGCGATGGACATGGAGCGTTATACTCAGCTCGCTGAAGGCCTCTCGCGCATACCGGCGCTGATGAACAAGGTGCTGGAAAACAAGGAACAACTGGCGCGCGTGGCCAGCCGCAACTTCTCGCAGAGCAGCGTGTTTTTCATCGGCCGAGGGCTGGATTACGTGTTGTCCATGGAGGCGTCGCTCAAGCTCAAGGAGATATCGTATATCCATTCGGAAGCGTACGCGGCGGGCGAACTCAAGCACGGCACCATCGCCCTTATCGAGCAGGGTACGCTTGTGGTGGCGCTGGCCACCCAGGGGGCGCTGCTGGAGAAGACGATCAGCAATATCAAGGAAGTGAAGGCGCGGGGTGCGCAGGTGCTGGCGGTATGCTTCGAAGGCACGCACCTGCCGGAAGACATTGCCGACGAGGTGGTGTATCTGCCGCGCACCGACGACCTGTTTGCGCCGATACTCGCGGTGACGCCGATGCAGCTGTTCGCTTACTACATGGCGGTCAACAAGGGCTGCGACGTCGACAAGCCGCGCAACCTCGCGAAAAGCGTGACCGTGGAGTAGGGGGGTTGCACATTTGGTTGTGAATGAATTATAATTAATATTTGCACAAATTGGAACGTCGATTTGCAAAAAACTTTTTGAGAGTGCAATGTCGACGTTCTTAATTTATTCTAAAATTTAAGTAGTTATGTCTTCTTTGTTTTTTAGTTATAACCATCTGCTTTTCTTTTGGAAAAAAGATTTAACTATTAACATTCTGAGCAGGCGGAAAAACATGAGGAAATTATTATGCTATTTTTATAAAAAAAGTGTATTTATTAATGCCTAATAACTTGAATTAGCGGCCAAGAACTACCATCATATTGTCCCGAAATAAGTTGTACAAACAAACCAGAAGTTGGCGCTCATGTGCAAAAAGTTAACTCTACGGATGAGAGCTGGTATATAATAC
>JAAXZP010000128.1 GCA_012719815.1 Christensenellaceae bacterium | reverse complement strand
CCTCCTAAATTACAGCCTTTATTCACAGTATCCCGGAGTGGTATAGAAACTGACTGTCCGGGGTTCTGCTCGTCCGTATTGCGCCACAACCGGCACGTCGCTTTCCAGCATGATGGCATACTGCTCGCCTTCCCTGGCCGTATGCTGTCCGAAATCCCGCTCCTCGTTGGTGCGCAGGCAGCGGACGCGTTTGGCGCCCACGGTGACTTCGATATCGGTAACGGGATCTCTCTCCGTATAAAGCAGCGTGATTCTGATATGCGCGTCGCGGTCGCACACATTGGTGATGATGATCGATTCATGCCCCGGAATCGCGTTCACGCCGACAGGCGGCATTTCCGCATCGGGAAATATCCATACCTTTTTGCCGTATTCCATAGCATTTCTCCATTTCACGGGTGATAGAATATCTGCTTCATGTCATGATAGAATTCGCTGTTGCTGTCAAACGCAAAACGCTCGAAGCAGGGATGCGTATGCGTCCACCATTCCTGAGTCACAGGGTCCTGTGCCATTTTCTCCATATCGGCGTCAAAATCCTCTCCGACATACTCAAAATACGAAAAAACCAGGTCGTCGCACAGAAATATTGAATAATTTTGTAAATTGCACTCCGATATGGTTTTCAAAACGCCGGGCCACACGGCCGCGTGCAGCCTGCAGTACTCTTCTATTTTGTCACGCTTGAGTTTTCCGATCTGGCCAAAACAACGTTTCATGCCGTTCCCCTTTCTGGTGACAAAAAGACAGACAGCGCAAAAGGGAAAGATGAATCTTTCCCCAACTGCCATCCTGTTAATCCAGGTGATAAACTTCCTCCATCGAGGCCCAGAACTCGCCTTCTTTTCTGTCCTCCAGCGGCTCCATCAGCGGCTTGACGAGATCCCACCATTTCTGCGTGGCGGGGTCCGCCGCCATCTTGGCCATATCCGCTTCGAAGTCGTCCCCCACGTATTCATAGTACGCGAACATGTAATCGCCGCGCTGGAAGATGGTATAATTGCGGATGTTGCAGGCTTTGATCATCTCATTGACGCCCGGCAACGGGTTCGCATGATACCGCTTGTAAGCCTCCAGCCCCTCGGGCTTGATCTTGATCATCTCGCCGCGTCTTATCATATTTCCCTCCCCCATTCATACCGGCTTGTTCCGGATGTTATTCGGTTATCAATAGATCATCTGCGCCTCGTCGAACATCGTCTTGATGTTGGCCGGCGGCACATCCGACTGAATGGCCTCATGGCTGGGCGATATAATCAGCCCCGTCGGGAACAGCTTTCTTAAACGTATCACCTCCGCACGCACGTCTTCCGGCGTGCCGTTGGGCAGCAGGTCCTGCGTATCCACGCCGCCGCAGAACGATACCTTGTCGCCGAACTTTTCTTTCAGCGATTCCGCGTCCATGCCCGCCGCCAGCGCCTGTATCGGATGGATGGCATCCACGCCCGCTTCGATCAGCATCGGGATTATGCGCACGATGGAGCCGCAGGAATGATAAATCACCTTCACGCCGTAGCTGTGCGCCAGGTCGATAAGCTGCTTGGCGCCGGGAATCACGAATTCCTTCACCATTTCCGGGCTGATCATCAGATCAAGCTGGCTGCCCATATCGTCGCCGATCAATATGGCGTGCATTTTGTCCTTCGTGGCGTCGAGGAAAATCCTGAGCGCTTTCATGTAAAACGCCATGATTTTGTCGTTGACATAGTGCACCAGTTCCGGCGCGACAATCATGTTCATCAGCGCGTTTTCCATGCCGAACGCCGCGCAGAAATCCTGGAAATGCGCCGCCCATACCATGCCGAGAATAACCTTGCCTTCCGGCGCTTCGTCCACCAGCCTGCGGCACTCCGCCGGGTCGATGTATAGCTCGGGATCCGGCCACGGGAAATTGGCGGCTTCGGCTTCCTCAACGGTTTGGAACTTGGCGAAAAAGCCTTCCGCCGTCAGCGTCCGGTGCTCGGGGTCCACATTGCTGCCGTTCAGATACCAGTCAAACGCCGCATACAATGCCGAGCATGTGGGCGACTTGTACGGCACCTCGATGGCATAGAAGTCGTCACCGCACGTCGCTTTCAGCTCGTCCAGCGTTTTGACGCCGAAGTATTCGCACAGCTGCGGCACTGCGCTGGGCGTGGGCATGCCCAGCCAGCAGGCGGGCCTGTCCACCGGACGGCGCTCAATTGTCGCATAAAAACGTTCAATACTGTTCATAGGTATTCTCCTTGTTTCTTGTCAGACTATGGCTTTGCGCAACCATTCCAGCGTGCACTCCAGCATATGTTTGCCTGTTTCCACGCTGGCCTCTTTAGCGCTTTCCGCAAACCACTCGGTGTTCTGGCTGCACCGCTTAAGGTCCACTTTCTCCAGCCACGTGCCCATCAGCAAGGATGTTTCCCACTTGCCGGCATGGTCAAACCCGCCGCATTTTATCTGCGCATCCTTGCCGATCAGCGATATCACCTTGATATACGAAAACGGGTCGTCGCCGGTGCCGAGGTTTTCGTAGTAGTCGGCATAGCTGTCGCTGCCCCACCAGCCTTTGCCCAGGGTGTCCTCCATGTATTCCATGGTCACCTTTTTCGCCGCCTTGTGGCAGGCGATTGTCATCGGCATCAGGGCGTCCTGCTCCGTCTGATGATGCGCAACCAGATAGATATTCTTGTGGCCGCCGTAGATCATGGACTTGAGTATGCAGTAGACATAGTCCGCGAAAGTGTCCTCATCGACGTGGAAGTGTCCCGGCCGGGGGCCGCACACGGCGTATGAGGCCACTCCGTACCAGATCGGCGGACAAATGACGATCTCCTTTTCCTTCTCGAGCTCGCGCAGGCATCCGGTAATCACCAGCGTATCTGTGCCGCAGGAGGCGTGATGCGCATGATACTCCAGCGTGCCGACTGGTATGACGTACGGAATGCGGCGCTTCACCGTATCCTCAATCTGGTCGTAAAACATGTCGATTAGCTGCATAACCGTTCCTCCCTGCTCCCGTCAGGCGCTTTCTTTGGGCAGCTCTTCTTTTTTCTCCGCCCTTCTCACCTTTCTTTCGGGGTTAAATAGATACGACGTCATCATCAGCGTAATGAGAAGCAGCGCGGCGGATATCAGGCTGCTGTAGTACGTATTCAGTTCCGGGAACATGTTTACGCACGAGGCGATAATCTGAATGGTCACGATGGATATCAGCACATCCAGTATCTTGCCCATGCCGCCGTCCGGCAGTACGCCGGCCAGCACCAGTATCAGTATGCACCGCATCAGATACGAGCTGCCGAAGTCTGCCTTCGCCGAATTGTAAGTGTTTACCATCAACAGGGCGCTTAAGGCAGCAATTACGCCGTTGATCACGAAGGTGACGTTGATCATCCTGGTGACATTGATGGCGCTGAACCGGGCCGCCTTGGGATTAGAACCGATCATATACAGCTTTTTGCCGTACGTCGTGCATTTCAGCAGGAACGCGCAAATCGCAAACACGATAAGGAATATCAGCATCGGAACCGGTATAATGCCCAGCAGATAGATATGCCCTATTTCGCCGTAAATTTCGGGAATGCCCGTCACAGCGTCGCCTCTTGTCAGCGCGATGGACAGCCCTCTGAACACCATCTGCGTCGCCAGCGTCGCCAGAATCGGCGGGATGCCCAGCCGCGAAATCAGCGAACCGTTCAGCAGGCCGCCCAGGCCGCCGACCACCAGCGCAAGCAGTATGGCCAGCAGCACAATCAGCCCCGTATCAGATTCCGGCAACGTCCCGTCCGTCACTGTCCGCATCAGCAGGGCGGCGAGAATTGAAGCAAAGTTGCCCAGCGCCACAAAAGATACGTCGATGCACCCGATGATGAAGCAGAGCATGACGCCCAGCGTAAACACACCGAACTCCGGGAACTGTATCGCCATCGCCTTCCACGTATCCGGTGCCCACAGCATTGTGGGTTTCGCAATGGTGAACACTATCAGGATAGCGACCAGAAATCCCAGCAGAAGGAATGTGTAGTTAAATTTGAGACCCGTTTTATTTTTCATCAGTCACATCCTCCTCAATTAAATGCTGCGGCGCTTCGCCTGCACAGCCGAAATGGTCACACCGGCCAGAATAACGAGCCCGTTGAAGAAATCCTGCCAATACGAGTCGATGCCGATCAGCAGCAGGCTGTTGGAAATCACGGTCATCAGTATGGCCGCTACCAGCGTACCGAAAACGGTGCCTTCGCCGCCGTATATGCTCGCACCGCCCAGTATGACAGCCGGAATAATCTTCAGATCCCAGCCGTTGAGGCCTTTGGGAATAGCCTGCCGTACCATGCACACGCGCAGCATGCCGATGATGCCGGCCACAAGTCCCACAAACGCATACAGCCAGAATTTTGTTCTTTTTACGTTGATACCGGCGCGCTCAGCAGACACCTCGTTGCCGCCGATCGCGTACAGCGCACGCCCGAACATCGTGAAGCGCAGTACAAACCAGACAATCACGGCCAGCGCCACAAACAGCAGGAACGCCGTGGGCATCGAAGACCGCATGCCCGTGGAGCTGAACACCTCGAAAAGCGAGTCCTCGCCGAAATACCTGAGCCCCAGCGGCAGCGTCGAAGTGATCTCAGGCATCTGCAAAAGCCCCATGCTGATGCCGAGGAACAAAGTCTGCGTGCCCAGCGTCACGATCATCGTATTCAGCTTGAACCGGGAAATGATGAAACCGTTGAGCATTCCCAGAACAAGGCCGATCACTGCGGCCAGCAGGAACGCCATCCAAGCCGTTTCCTGGCACCATCCCATCGAAAGGCAAATACTTGTCGAAACGGAATAAGTCAGCGATGCCAGCGTGGGGAAGGAGAGGTCAAAGCCGCCTGAAATAACCACGACCAAGCTTATAAGCGCAAACATGCCGAATATCGTCAGCGAACGCGCAATATCGACGATTGTATTGGGCTCCAAAAGCTGTCCACCGGAGATGATCTGTATCGCAACACACATGAGCACCAATACGATGAAAAGGTAAAATTCCGTTTTTCGCGTCATGCGACGGAGCTTTCGAGTCAATTCCATAAATGTACCTCTCCCTTACCGAATGATATTGAGGATGGCCTGGCTGCAGATATCCTCATTTTGCAGCTCGCCCACAATGGCGCCGTCTTTCATCACAATCACGCGGCTGCAGTTGGCCACAACCTCCTCCAGGTCGTCGGAAATGATGATCACCGCAAGCCCCTGTCTGGCCAGCTCATGCAGCAGTTCGTGGATATCCTGCTTGGCGCCCACGTCCACACCCACTGTCGGGCCGTTTAAAATCAGCACGTCCAGTTCGTTGCTCAGCCATTTCGCCAGCACGATCTTCTGCTGGTTGCCGCCCGAAAGCGTCGACGCGTGCTTCATCGGGTCGTCTGTCGCAATCGAGAACTTTTTCACCCAGACATCAGCTTCAGCCAAAATATCCTTTTGCTTAATCAGCCCCAGCTTGCTGGACAGGCGCTTGAGCGAAGAAAGCGTGATGTTGTCGGCAATCGGCTGCCGCAGGCACAGGCCTTCCGTCAGGCGGTCTTCCGGCACATAACCGATATGCAGTTTCTGGGCCTCGATGGGAGACGATATCTTTACCTTCTCGTCCTTCAGGTAAATCTCGCCGCTGTCCGGCTTGAGCAGCCCGAACAGCGAAAGGGCCAGCTCCGTGCGTCCGGAACCCAAAAGTCCCGTCACGCCCAGTATTTCGCCTTTGCACAGTTCACAGCTGATGTCGTGGGAGCTCCCCGCCAGCGTCAGGTTCTTTACCTCAAGCACAGGCTCCGCGCTGACGTTCTCCGGGCAGAAACGCGTGTCGGTCAACTCGCGACCCGTCATGTAATAGGTAAACTCTTTGCGGGTCAGGCTGGAGGTGGCGCCGAGATAAACGTTCCTGCCGTTGCGCATGATGGCCACATCATCCGCGATTTCGAAAATCTCGTCGATCTTGTGGCTGATGAACATGATGGCAATGCCTCTGTCCCTCAGCTGCCGCACCGTCTTGAACAGCGCGTGCACTTCCTTTTTCGTCAGAGCCGTTTTCAATAAACGAAGTATCAGGGATTGGTTTTGGCAAATACGTGGCTGCCCATGAAAAATGCCACCAACTTTATGTTAAACAGAAATCCGGCATGTATGCCACGCAACAGAAAATATAGCCCATTGTAGTAAAATAAGGGTCACTATTTTTGTCCGGATTCGGTATTGCTGTGTCTCCTTCCTTAACTGAATCTTTGTCGGATGATTTGTTGGTGTAATGTGATTATTTTTGTGATGATGCTACTCAAACCCATTTGTTATAGACCCGGTTTGAATATCTCACTTCGACAGCTGAACAGTCCACGAAATCGCCGTGCAACGTTTCACTTTAATTGCACTCTATCATAACTCCAATATGATGTCAATACAGGATTTTTTAATACCCATTATCTTTTGAATCTATTAGCGGAATTATTATAATAGTTAACATATATATGTTTATATTTTTCATAATAATGTTATTTGGTAACATTACATCAAATTAAATGAAAACCACTTGACACTTCTATAATAAATGTGTAGACTCCAAATTAGAGCAAATCGTTTTACTCTGCTTATCTATATAAATGCGCCAAATTCTGTGAAGGAACGTATTATGCCAACCATCAAGGATGTCGCCAAACATACCGGCTTATCCTACGCCACAATCTCAAAATATTTGAACGGCGGCAACGTTTTGCCTGAAAACCGGGAAAAAATCGAAACAGCGATCAAGGAACTCAACTTTACCGTTAACGAGTTCGCCCGCGGGCTTAAAACGAATAAATCCAATACCGTCGGCATTATTGTCCCGGACATTGGAAACGTTTTGGCTGCAAAAACTATTCCGATAACTGTCGATATTCTTCGCAAAAACGGCTATGCTACTATTATTTGCGATTCCCGGGAGGACCATGTCCGCGAATCCGAGCTGGTTACCTTTCTTATGTCGAAACGTGTCGATGGTATCATCAACATGCCGGTGGGCGCAGACGGGTCTCACCTGTACCCGGCTTTAAACAAGAAAATACCCGTCGTGCTGCTCGACCGCCTGGTTTCCGACTGTTTCGGCATGGTGGACGCGGTACTGGTAGACAATCTGCGCGCCGCCCAGGAAGCCACCAGCTACCTGATGTCACTCGGTCATAAGGAAATCGGCATCATAGCCGGTCCGCGGGACGTCACCACGGCGGCAGACCGTCTTTCGGGCTATATCTCCATTTTCAAAAGGAACAAGCTGGACATTAAGGATTCGCTGATTGAGTACTCCGATTTTTTCCATCGAGAGCGGATACCGCTGCTGCAAGCGCCTGCTGGACAACAACCCCGGCATGACCGCGCTGTTCGCGACCAATTACGACACAACCGTGGGCGCGATGATGGCCATCAACGAATGCGGCATATCCGTGCCGGAAGATCTCTCGGTATTCGGCTTCGACGATATGCCCTTCGCAAAAGTGATCAAGCCCCACATCAGCGTTATCGCCCAGCCGATCGTGGAGATTGGGCAAACCACTGCCTCCTTGATATTGGACCGGATGACAGGCCGCAACACGGGTCCTGCGAAGATTACCGTCCTGAAAACATCCGTGGAGCTGCGAAATTCCGTTAAGCAGATTTCTTCCAATACTATTAACGACCCTGTTAGCAATAATATATCGCACGACAATAAATAAAAGGAGATGTGTTTTATGGTTAAAATCGGTATCAGACCCTGCATCGACGGTCGTCGGAACGGCGTCCGGGAAGGGCTTGAAGAACAAACAATGGGCATGGCGCGCTCGGCCGCCGAACTGATCACAAAGAATCTGAAATATCCCAACGGCAAGCCGTTTGAAGTGGTGATTGCGGATACCACGATCGGCGGGGTTAAGGAAGCTGCGATGTGCCAGGAGAAATTCGAACGCGAAGGCGTCAAGGTGACGCTTACCGTGTCTCCCTGCTGGTGCTATTCCACCGAAGTGATGGATCAGGACCCGACGACAATCAAGGCTGTGTGGGGTTTCAACGGTACCGAACGCCCCGGCGCGGTGTTCCTGGCTGCCGTCCTGGCGGCTCATTCGCAGAAAGGGCTGCCCGCTTTTGGCATCTACGGCCATGACGTTCAGGACAAGGACGACTTCTCCATTCCGGCAGACGTTCAGGAAAAGATACTGCGCTTTGCCAAGTGCGCCGTGGCGGCCATGAGCATGCGCGGCAAGAGCTACCTGCAGATCGGCTCCATGTGCATGGGCATCGCCGGTTCCATACTGGAGCCGGATATGATTCAGCAGTATTTCGGCCTGCGAAGCGAATCGGTGGACGAATCTGAAATTCTGCGACGCATCGACAAAGGCATCTACGATCCGGAAGAGTTCAAGAAGGCATTGGCCTGGACGAAACAGTACTGCAAGGAAGGCCGCGACAACAACCCGCCTGAAATCCAGTTCTCGCGCGAAGAGCAGGACGCCCAGTGGGAATTTGTGGTCAAATGCGCCATCATCATTCGCGACCTCATGTTCGGCAACCCCAAGCTTGCGGAGATGGGCTTTATCGAGGAGAGCTGCGGGCACAACGCTATCCTCGCCGGCGTTCAGGGACAGCGCCAGTGGACGGATTACAAGCCCAACTTCGACTTCGCCGAAGCCATACTCAACTCACAGTTCGACTGGAACGGCCTGCGCGAATCCATCACGCTGGCCACGGAGAACGACACGCTTAACGGCCTTACCATGCTGATGCAGCACCTTCTGACCAACACGCCGGGCATTTTTGCGGACGTGCGCACTTACTGGAGCCCCGAAGCAGTCGAACGCGTCACCGGCAAGAAACTGAACGGCCATGCGGCGAACGGCATCATCCATCTGATCAACTCCGGCGCCGCGTCTCTGGACGGCACCGGCGCCGTGAAGGACGATCAGGGCAATCCTGTTATCAAGCCGTTCTATGAGATGACGGACGCCGACGCAAAAGCCTGCCTGGACAAGACAGATTGGTGCCCCGCCAGCATTCCGTATTTCCGCGGCGGCGGCTTCTCCAGCCACTTTATCGGCGGCACCGCGGGCAATATGCCGGTCACGCTGGCGCGTCTCAACATTGTCAAAGGCTTGGGGCCGGTGCTGCAGCTGGCTGAAGGCTGGACGTGCGAGCTGGATCCAGACGTTCACAGGGCGCTGGATGAACGCACCGACCCGACATGGCCGACCACCTGGTTTGCGCCGCGGCTCACCGGACAGGGCGCTTTCACGGACGTCTATACCGTCATGGCCAAATGGGGCGCAAACCACGGCGATTTCTGCTACGGCCACATCGGTCAGGATCTCATCACGCTGGCTTCCATGCTGCGCATACCGGTATGCATGCACAACGTGGACACCAGCAAGATGTTCCGTCCCTCCATGTGGAACGCATTCGGCACCGCCGATCCGGAAGGCGCGGACTATCGGGCCTGCGCCGCTCTCGGGCCGATGTACAAGTAAAATCCGCTATACGCAAAAAAGGCTGCCGCTCGCCGGCAGCCTTTCTGTTTGCACTGACAATACCAAAGTTTATAGAGGATGCAATCCATCACTCAGGATGACGCAAATAAAAAAGCCTCTTATCCTTGCGAGGATAAGAGGACTATTCAGCAGCCTTCATAATTGCTCTGCCGTCTGAAGTTTGGGGCCTCCTGCTTCCCTGCCTCCCTTACACGACAGCAATCAGGGTGGCTGGGGTGGCAGGATTCGAACCTACGAATGCGGGAGTCAAAGTCCCGTGCCTTACCGCTTGGCTACACCCCAGCATGGGGATACAATGGGGTGAGTAGTGGGCTTCGAACCCACGACCTCCAGGGCCACAACCTGGCGCTCTAACCAACTGAGCTATACCCACCACGAAAGGCCCCATCAGGCCGGGGCACCGATCCTCAGCCTCCAAGACGGCCTTATGCTCACAAAACGGTATGCATATTGGCGCGCCTGCGGGGATTCGAACCCAGGACACACGGCTTAGAAGGCCGTTGCTCTATCCTGCTGAGCTACAGGCGCTCATTCGCCGAGGTGCAAAACACGCTCCTTTTCGCAACCGGCAAGTCGAAATTTTAGCATAACGGAGGTGCTATGTCAAGTTAAGAAATATTCTTTCAATATACAGACGAAATTAGCTATTCTTCAATCTTTCCATTGCCCACCACAAACGCCGCCGTTTTAAGCGGCTTTTGCAGCACATGCATAAGGTACGTAACCAGCGCTTTTTTCAGCTTTTCCTGCGTTTTTTGTGCAATATCCAAACCGGCGATATCCCCCGGCGACGTGTGCGCCATGCGGGCCAGCGCTTCCAAAACTTCTGCATCCAGCGCGCTGCCGCCGTGCTTTTGGCTGCAGGCCGCGCACACCGCGCCGCCGTGTTCAGCGGAAAACCGCGTGAGATTATCTCTTCGGCCACAGAACACGCAGCTCTTTAAATTGGGGTATACGCCCTCGATATGAAGCAGCCGCTGCACGAAATAGCAAAGCGTCGTACCCGGCGAAGCGCCGGTATCCAGCGCGTAGAGCGCGTTTACCGTCAGCGCAAACAGCCCGGGCGATACATTGTCCTCCTGCGCCACCTTGTCCACCGCCTCCGCGATAAAACAGGCCGCAGCGTACGCGTCATAATCGCTTTGCATATTAAAAAAGGTCCGGCGCACCGTGCAGCTTTTCACGCCGTAGCGCCCGTCCTTTTCGTAGAACATATACTCGCCGCAGCAGAAAAGCGATGCCGCCACAAACAGCTTGGAAGTGGGTTTGCGCGCGCCGCGGACCGACGCCGACATCTTGCCGTAGTCCTTTGTCAGCAGCGTTATCATGCGGTCGTTGTCCTTATAGTCCGCCGTGCGGATCACGACCGCCATTGTTTCTCGGGGTGCACCCATGGCTTATTCGTAGCCCAGCTCACGCATCATGCGCGGGCTGTTACGCCAGTCTTTCTCCACTTTGACAAACAGCTCGAGATACACCTGCGTGCCGAACAGCATCTCCAAATCCTTGCGGGCTTCGGAACCGATGCGCTTGAGCATCCTGCCGCCCTTGCCGATCACGATGCCTTTATGGCTGTCCTTCTCGCAGACGATGACGGCGGACACGTCCGTGATGTTCTTGTCCTCACGGTAGTGCACGCGTTCCACCAGCACGCCGATGCCGTGCGGCACCTCGTCTTCCAGCAGCTGCAGCGCCTTTTCGCGGATCATCTCCGCAGCGATCACGCGCTCCGGCTGGTCGGTGTATTCGTCATCCGGATAATAGCGCGGTCCGGGCACAAGATACTGCTTGAGCGCCAGCACCAGCTCATCCACCCCGTCGCCCAGCTTCGCGGATATCGGCAGCACGATATCCGGCCCCTTTTCCTGCAGCGCAGCCACCGCTTCCAGGCTCTTCTGCTTGCCCGCCTTGTCCGTCTTGTTGACGACTGCCACTACCGGCAGCCCGCCTTTAATCAGCCGTTCCAGCAGGTTCAAGTCATCGCCGGTCACACCGCGCGCCGCGTCCACCATAAACAGCACCGCCTCCACGTCGCGCGTCGCGTCGAACGCCGTTTTCACCATATATTCGCCCAGCCGCGTCTTCGGATCGTGCACGCCGGGCGTGTCGATAAACACCATCTGATAATCGCGGCCCGAAAGCACGCCTGTAATGCGGTTCCGGGTGGTCTGGGGCTTGTGGGACACGATGGCCACCTTTTCCCCCACGATCCTGTTGACCAGCGTGGATTTGCCCACATTGGGCCGGCCCACCACCGCAATGAATCCCGATTTATGCGTCCCTTGACATTCTCCATCTCTTTGCCGGTGAATGCGTGCGGCAGCAGCGCCGACAGCTTCACCGCTGCATATTTTAACATGTTGTTGGATCCGAGCACGTCCATATCAGGCCCAAACTCCGCCAGCGCCTGCCGGCACACGCCGCAGGGCCATGTCAGGCTGTCCGAATCGGACGTGACGGCGATAGCGTCAAACTCCCGCTCGCCTTCCGTCACCGCCTTAAACAAGGCCACGCGCTCCGCACAGCACGTCACACTGTACGACGCGTTTTCCACATTGGCGCCGGTGTACACGCGGCCGCTTTTGCCCAGCAGCGCCGCGCCCACGCGAAAGCGCGAATACGGGGCGTACGCGCCCGCCTTGGCTTCCTGCGCCCTTTTCAGCAGCTCTTCACGATCCATGAACCTCGAACCCCGCTTTTTTTAATATCTCACGCTGGCGGCTGCGCATGCGTTCCTCGTCCGCCGGTTCGATGTGGTCGTACCCGAAAAGGTGCAGCATCGCGTGCACCGTCAGAAACGCGATCTCCCGCGGCAGCGAATGCCCGTACTGCTCCGCCTGCAGCCGGGCGCGCGGCACCGAAATCGCGATATCGCCCAAAAAGTCCTCCTCGCCGGACGGGAACGACAGCACATCCGTCGCGCTGTCCACGCCGCGGTAACGGCTGTTCAGCTGTTTTATCGTCTCATCGTCAGTAAAAAGCAGCGACACGCCGCCCTTCCTGCCTTCGCATTTCGCAGCGGCTTTTGCGGCCTTTGCCGCCGTTTTTGTTATCTGCCTGTCCGGCTCAATGCCCTGCCACGTGATGTCCAGCTTCATATCTACTCCTGACCCGGGTATTTGACGCGTTCATGCAGCACGCCTTCGTAAACGCTGAGGAACGCCTTGGCGAGAGTGCTCATATCGCGCCTGTTGAGCGGGCTGTCGTCCATCTGCCCGTCCGTGAACCGCGCGAGTATCAGCTTGTCGATCAT
>JAAXZP010000127.1 GCA_012719815.1 Christensenellaceae bacterium | reverse complement strand
GTAAAATACGGCGAAGGAGCGGACCCGGCAGCCGTGGTGTACGACGCTGTGGATTCCGCGCAGCACCGGGGTACCGATATCGTGATCTGCGATACGGCGGGCCGGCTGCACAACAAGAAAAACCTGATGAACGAGCTCTCCAAAATAAGCCGCGTGCTGGAAAAAACGTACGACGCGGCGCACCGGCACACGTATCTGGTGCTGGACGCCACCACGGGGCAGAACGCCGTCGCTCAGGCGCGCGAGTTTGCCCAGGTGACGCAGCTGACCGGGCTGATACTCACCAAGGTGGACGGCACCGCCAAGGGCGGCGTAATCTGCGCCATCTGCGACGAGCTGAAATTGCCGGTGGTGTTTCTGGGCGTGGGCGAGGGCATGGAAGACCTGCAGCCGTTTGATTCGATGGCGTTTGCGCGCAGTTTGTTTGAATAGAGCAAAAAGCGCTGCTTTTAAACACCCAAAGAGTGAGCATTTAATGATAATTCACGCAAAATGTGTTGAGCCTTATGCTGGCGGGATTATCAAGGGATTTGCCCTTGTGCGGAGGTTTGGAGGCAGCGGTTCCAAGTCTGAGAAAAACTGAAGTTTTTCATCAAGCTGGTAGCTGTAAAGCAAAAAAACTTTACAGCTTCGCTTTTTTATGCTATATTGCAAAAGTATCAATATGTAAGCGAAGGTCTGCCGATGGAGAAGGATTTTAACACAGTGCTGCTGCTGGATACTTACGCCGGCCTGCTGACGGAAAAACAGCGGCGCCTGTGCGACATGTACTACAATCAGGACTTCTCTTTGGCCGAGATCGCGGAAATCGAGAACACCACGAGGCAGGCCGCGATGGACGGCATCGGCAAGGCGCGCTCCCGGCTGCAGGCGCTGGAAAAAAGCCTGGGGCTGTCGCACAGGCGGCAGCGGACGCTGGAAATACTGGAGCGGGCGCGCAGCGGGCAGGTCCAGATGGACGAGATGATAAGCGAATTATCCGATATATGGGAGCAGCAAAATGGCGTTTGAGAGTCTGTCGGAAAAGCTGACGCACATATTCTCCAAGCTGACCAACCGGGGCAAGCTGACGGAGGTCGAGGTCAAGGCGGCGCTGCGCGAGATCAAGCTGGTGCTGCTGGAGGCGGACGTCAACTTCAAGGTCGTCAAGGAGTTTCTGAACCGCGTAAGCGAACGTGCCGTGGGCAAGGAAGTTCTGGAGAGCTTGACGCCCGGCCAGCAGGTCATCAAGATCGTGCGGGACGAGCTTGTTCAGACGCTGGGCGAGCGGTACGAAGGCGTGCATTTTGCTGCCAACCCGCCCACCATCGTGATGATGTGCGGACTGCAGGGCGCGGGCAAAACCACGATGTGCGGCAAACTCGCGAAGCTGTGGATCAAAGAGGGCCGCAGCGTGATGCTGGCTGCGCTGGACATATATCGTCCGGCCGCCATCAAACAGCTGGAAGTGGTGGCGGGGCAGGCTGGCGCGCAGTTCTTCGAGCGCGGCACGCAGGACCCGGGGAAGACGGCACGGGAAGCGCTGGAGGAGGCGCGGCGCAGGCTGGTAGACGTGCTGATACTGGACACGGCGGGCCGCCTGCACATCGACGAAGAGATGATGGACGAGGTCAGGCGCATCGCGGAGGCGGTAAAGCCCCACGAGAAGCTGCTGGTGAGCGACGCCATGACGGGCCAGGACGCGGTGAACGCGGCCTCGGCTTTCAACGAGCAGCTCGAGCTCACCGGCGTGGTGCTCACCAAGCTGGACGGCGACACGCGCGGCGGCGCGGCGATATCCGTCCGCGCGGTTACCGGCAAGCCCATCAAGTTCGCGGGCGTCGGCGAAAAACTGACCGATGTGGAGCTGTTCCACCCCGACCGCATGTCGAACCGCATACTCGGCATGGGCGACGTGCTGTCGCTGATCGAGAAAGCCGAGCAGAACTTTGAGGTTGAAAAGGCGGCGGAGCTGGAGAAGAAGCTGCGCAAGGCCGAGTTCACGCTGGAAGACTTTCTGGAGCAGATGGCGCAGCTCAAAAAGATGGGCGGACTGCAGGAGATGCTCTCCATGCTGCCGGGCGGCAACAAGCTGGCAGGCGTGCAGCTGGACGAGAAGCAGATGGCGCGCACCGAGGCGATCATCAAATCCATGACGCCCGAGGAGAGGCGGAGGCCTTCCATCATCGGAGGCAGCCGCAAAACGCGCATCGCGCGCGGCAGCGGCACCACCGTGCAGGACGGGAACCGGCTGCTCTCACAGTTCGAGCAGATGCTCAAGCTGATGAAGAGCATGTCGGGCAAGCGCGGCCGCAAGGGCATGATGGGGCTGCCTTTCATGTAACGGCGCGCTGCTTAAACAGATCAAGAAAGGTATGCCGGGCATACCGTTCTGATAAAATGACCTTCGCGGCACATTGCGCGCGGAGGCTCGCAAAAAAAAATTTTTGGAGGACATACATGGCAGTCAGAATCAGATTGAGGAGAATTGGCGCGAAGAAGAAACCGTTTTACCGCATCGTTGTGGCGGACGCCCGTGCCCCGCGCGACGGACGCTTCATCGAGGAGCTGGGCCACTATGACCCGATCAGCAAGAAGTGCGTCGTAGACGGCGAAAAGGCTCTGACCTGGATCAAAAACGGCGCACAGCCCACGGATACGGGTCGTGCCCTGCTGAAGAAGAACGGCGTGATTTCCTAGGTGGCCGATATGTTGGAGCTTGTAAGATACATTGCGCAATCGCTGGTAGATAAGCCTGAAGAGGTCAAGCTCAAACAGACGGAGACGGAAAAAACAATCGTGATCGAGCTCTCCGTAGCGCCCGAGGACATGGGCAAGGTGATTGGTAAACAGGGCCGCATCGCCAAGGCCATCCGCACCGTCGTCAAAGCGGCGGCGCCGCCTTCCGGCAAGAAATATGTCGTCGAAATCGTCGAACATGATTGAAATTGGCAGGATATTAAAGCCGCATGGCATTCAGGGGCAGCTGAAGGTGCGGCTTTATTCTGACAATTATGAAGGGTTCGCGGCCCGCGGCTTTGCCTATGTGCCAAAGAGCGGCGACACCTGGCGCATGGAATACAATGTCGTGCGGATAGATCCGCCGTATATCTATCTTTTTGCGGACGGCGTGACCACGCGCAACCAGGCGGAGGAACTTAGAAACCTGCCGCTGCTGCTAAACCGCAGCGACCTGGAAGAGCCGGGGGAAGGCGAGCATTACATCGTGGACCTCATCGGGCTTGATGTTGTCGACGAGAACGGCGAAAAGCTCGGCGTGCTCAGGGACGTGCTGCAGCACGGCGCGGCGGACGTCTATGTGGTGAAAGGCAAAAAGGGCTTCATGTTTCCCGCCGTGAAGCGCGTGATCACCGCGGTGGATATTGATGCCGGCGAGATGCGCGTGGATTCCAGGGCGCTGTCGGAGGTGGCGGTGTATGACGACATATAACGTGCTGACGCTGTTCCCCGACATGTTCACATCGGTATGCGGGTCCAGCATATGGGCGCGGGCGATATCCGCCGGGCTGATATCCGTCAACACAACGGATATCCGGGATTACGCTACGGACAAGCATCGCCGGGCGGACGACTATCCGCTGGGCGGCGGCGCGGGCATGGTGATGAAGCCGGAGCCGGTGGACGCCTGCTTCCGCGATATCATGTCGCGCAGCGAAGCCCCGTCCATCAACGTGTATATGTCCCCGGGCGGAAAGCCGCTGACCCACGGGCTGGTGACGCGGCTGGCGTCGTACAGGACCGTCAATATACTCTGCGGCCATTACGAGGGCGTGGACGCGCGCGTGCTGAAACGGCACATCGACCTTGAGATATCCATCGGCGACTATGTGCTGACGGGCGGCGAGCTGGCCGCGATGGTGCTGATCGACGCCGTCATCCGCCATATCGACGGCGTGCTGGGCAACGACGAATCCGCATCCGGCGAATCGTTTGTCAACGGCCTTCTGGAATACCCGCAGTACACCCGGCCGGCGGTGTGGGACGGCGAGGCTGTGCCCGAGGTGCTGCTTTCCGGGCACCATGCCAACATAGCGGCTTATCGGCGTCAGGAGTCTTTGCGGGAGACGGCGCGGCGGCGGCCGGATTTGCTGCAGAAAGCGCGGCTTACGAAGAAGGATATCGAGTTCATCACGCGCCGGGATTCGCTGAACCCGTAAGCGGAATGCGCTTTAAACTTTTGATAGCTGTCCGGTATCCGGCCGGCTTTTTTAGTGCTATAATAATCCCAAGGAGGACGGGTTTATGGCAAAGTTTATCATCGTGGTGATGGCCAGCGTGGGCATCGGCGCGCTGCCCGATGCGCATCTTTTCGGAGACGAAGGTTCGGACACGCTGGGCCATATCATCGAGACTTATCCGGATATCAAACTGGACAACCTTGGGCGGCTGGGGCTGTGCCTGCTCAAAGACCTGCCGTGCAGCACAGGCATTATTGGCGCATACGGCAGGGCGGCGGAGAAGTTTCCCGGCAAGGATACCACCGGCGGCCACTTTGAGATCGCCGGGCTGGTGCTGGACAAGCCCTTCCCGACTTTTCCGGACGGCTTTCCGAAGGATTTAATGGAGGCTTTCGAGGCGGCTATCGGCCGCAAGACCATCGGCAATTACCCGGCTTCGGGCACCGAGATTATCCGGAAGCTGGGCGACGAGCATGTGAAAACGGGCTGGCCCATCGTGTACACCTCGGCGGACAGCGTGTTCCAGATCGCGATGCACGAGGACGTGATACCGCTTGAGGAGCAGTACGAGATATGCCGCAAGGCGCGCGAGATGCTGACCGGGCCGCTGGCTGTGGGCCGCGTCATCTGCCGCCCGTTTACCGGCACAAGCGGAAATTATAAGCGCACAAAAAACCGCCGCGATTTCTCGTTCGAGCCGCCGGGGGAGACGATACTGACGGCGGTCAAAGACGCGGGGCTGGAAGTCGCGGGCGTCGGCAAAATAGAGGACATATTCGCGGGCGTCGGCCTCACGAAAAGCAATCATACCACCGATAACGATTCCGGCGTGACGGCGACGGTGGAGTTTATTCGTCAGGATTTCGACGGCCTTATTTTCACCAACCTCGTAGATTTCGATATGGTTTACGGCCACCGCAACAATGTGGAAGGGTACAAAAACGCGCTCGAGGCGCTGGACGCCCGCGTGCCGGAGATACTCGCGGCGATGCGCCCTGCCGACATCGTGGTGTTTACCGCGGACCACGGCTGCGACCCCACCACGAGCAGCACCGACCCTTCGCGCGAGTACATACCGATACTGTGCTGGGGCAACAGGGTGGTTCCCCGCGGTAACAT
>JAAXZP010000126.1 GCA_012719815.1 Christensenellaceae bacterium | reverse complement strand
CGTCCGCACCGGTAAAGAAATCCCTGTTTTTCGCAAGTTTCTCACTGATAGACTGCCTGATATCTGCATATGACGCGAGCGGCTGCATTGCAATCTCCAACACGCCGCCCGATTTGCCCTTGACGGTGCTGCTCATCTAATCCCCCGCACAGTATCCTGGAGCCGTCCGGCTGCGCCGCACGCTTCCAAGAACCTATAATACTATATCGGACAAAATTCTACAATTATTAACGTTATTCCTGCAAAAAGCCGCAAGTTCCTTGTCTTTTGGCTCAATAGACCAAAGAATCCGGGTCCGGAATGGTCTGCTCCGCCACAACCTTTTTCTGGTCCATATAGTACCGGATGATATCCTGCGCCACATACGACGACAGGCCGCCCTGATAGCCGTGGGGCACATACACCACCACAGCGATCTCCGGCTTCACGGAAGGGTCGTCCGCGCTGTATGGCGCAAAGCACACAAACCAGCTGTTGTTCTCGAGGTCGATGGTGGACACCTGCGCCGTGCCCGTCTTGCCCGCCAGCTGATTTAGGTATTCCTCCGGGAAGTCCTTGAAGAAGTTGGACGCGGTGCCTTCCTCCTCGGAAACCACGCCCTTCATGCCCTTCTTGATGGCGTCCAGATACGCCTGCGGCGCGTCCAGCGTACCGAACACCCGGGGCTGCTGGTTTAGCACCACCGTGCCGTCCTGCGCCACAACCTTATCGATGATGTTCGCCTGATACACGGTGCCGCCGTTGGCGATGGCGGAAACGTAGCGCGCCACCGCGATGGGCGTCACCGCCGTGATGCCCTGGCCGATGCCCGTTCTGACGGTGAGCGCCGGCGTCCACATCAGCTCGGAGAGCGAGCTGGCAATGTCAGTGGACAGCTGGCCGGAAACCTTCTGCGAGATGCCCAGCTTGTTGTACAATATCTCGCGGATACGCTGGCCGATGGTCACACCGTTCTCGTCCCTCTTGACGTTGTTTTCGTCCGTGTGCCAGGTGATGCCCATCAGTTTCACAATCTCCTCGGCCGCGTCCAGCATCTCCTCGTCGGTATACTCGCGGCCCACCTGCTCGGCATATTTCTTGATCAGGTTGTACACCGAGTTGGGGCCGGTCTTCCACACCAGCTTCGGCAGCGCCGAGGACTGATCCTCGATGTCCCGGTACGGGTTGAACATCTCCTTCTGGCTGCCGATCTGGCCAACCGCCTCGCCGGGCAGCTGGATGCCGGTGGACGACGTCAGGCCGAACTTCTCCGCCCATTTATCCAGCAGGTCAATACCCATGCGGCCGGCCAAAGTATAGAAATAGAAGTTGCAGCTGTGCTCTAAGCCTTTCACGACGTCCTGGTCCTTATGCGCCTCCGCGTAGCCGACTCTTTTCCAGCACTTGGGCGCATCCTTTAGGTTGATGATGTCCTTGGTATACGTGCCCTCGCAGGTGATCGTCTCGGTCAGCGTGGTGCCTTTACTGGGGTCCTTTTCTCCCTCCATCAGCGCGCCGAGTCCCGTCACCATCTTGAATATGGAACCCGGCGTGGCTTTGCTCGCGATGGCCTTGTTGAACAGCGGCGCAGTTTTGTCATCCTTGAGCTCTTTGTAGACATCCTCCGGAATACCGCCCACAAAAAGGTTGAGGTCGAACGACGGGTACGACGCCATAGCCAGCACGTCGCCGGTGTTCACATCCATCACCACCACCGCGCCGGATTCGGCGAGGTTTAAGTCTTCAAGCTCCTTGTCTTTGTATTTCTGCTGGCTTAGCGGCTTTTTCCGGTCTTCATTAAACTCCGCTATCTGCGCCTCCCGAATCCTGGGAATGTTGTCCGCAAGCGACTTTTCCACCACCTGCTGCAGCGGCAGGTCGATGGTCAGCATCACGTTGTCCCCCTGCACGGGCTGTGTGGACGACACCACGTTTTGCACCACCGCCATGTTGTCGACCTCTACCACCTGTTTGCCCTGGCGCGAGGCGCGGTTGCCCGTGAGGTAGGCTTCCATCGATTTTTCCACGCCCTCGACGCCGATCAGGTCGTCCACGCTGTACCCCAAATCCTTCAGCGTGAGCGTCCCAGCCGAAACCGAGCCATCGCTGTTTACCTTAAGCCCCCTGCTCAGCTCGCCTAAAGTGTAATGGTCATTATCTGCATACCCGTAGCCGCTGACGTCGCTGAGCGTATCCTCTGTGATGCGCCCCATGTACCCGATGACATGCGCCGCCACAGAACCCTTCGGGTAAACACGCGACGTCGAATCCTCAATCATCATGCCCGTGAGCGTATCCTTTTTGGTCTGTATCTCCGCGACGGTCTGGATGCTCACGTTGTACGCCACCGTCACCGGCTTGTAGGCCACCCAAGAGGAGAGCTGCACTTCCTGCCAGATGGAGAGTATCTTTGCGGCCTCCTCATAGCCCAGCTCGCTGGGAATCTTATACCTGTTGCGCAGAAACAGGTAAATCTGCTCCGGCGTCTTCAGGCTTTCGCTGGTAACATACATGTTCTTGCGCCATTCCTGTTCGCGCCTTTCCACGTTTTTCGGGTTGGTGATGCCGAAATCGAAGTAGTATTCTCCTGTCTTCTCATCGTGCTTGATGACAAAAGTATCCACCGTTTTCCCGCCGTTGCGCTCGATGATCTCGATTGTCTGCATGATGACAGACGTGTAATAAGCGCGGTCGGTTTCCGTGTTTTTAGTGGGATCGCGATAGAATTTGACGTTATATGATTTGACATCGTAGGCCAGGGGCAACCCGTTGCGGTCCAGGATGCTGCCGCGCGCGCCTGCGACGGTGATCGTCCGCTGCTTGAGTTCATTGCCCTTGGCAGCCAATTCTTCGCCCTGCACCAGCGTCAGCCGGGCAAGCTGCACAAAGAGTACGGCAAACAGCATCACCGTAAAGATGCCAAAAACGATGAACCTGTTGCGGATATTTCCATTCATTATCTATACAGCACTCCAAAAGCTTGTACTCACCACAACCATTGGAACCATTATAGCATATTTTGCGCCGGCGCTGATAATTGTTCGCAATTTGTTTATAAGCTCTTGCAAACGCGAGCGCGTTGTGATATGTTAATTAACGTAAAAAGCAGTGATGACGACGATGTCAAAACAGAGCTTTCAGCTCTTTTTGGCATCTTTTTTATTAAAAAAGCCGCAAAGGGCGGCGGCCCTGTGATGACATTCAAATATTAAATTAATAAATGTAAGGAGTGCACCGGAATGGCAAAGAAGTATACCAATAAGGATATCCTCAAACTGGTAGAGGAAAATGACGTGAAATTCATTCGGCTCCAGTTTACCGACGTGTTCGGCATATTGAAGAACGTCGCCATCACGTCCAAGCAGCTGCCCCGCGTGCTGGAGGAAGGCTGCATGTTCGACGGCTCCTCGATCGACGGCTTTGTGCGTATCGAAGAGTCGGATATGTATTTGAGGCCGGATGTCGATTCGTTCGCGATCTTCCCGTGGCGGCCCCAGCAGGGCAAAGTGGCGCGCCTGATCTGCGACGTCTACACCACCAACGGCGAGCCGTACGACGGTTGCCCGAGAAACGCCCTGAAAAGAGTGCTGGCCAGAGCGGAAGAGATGGGCTACACGATGAACGTCGGCCCGGAGTGCGAGTTCTTCCTCTTCCAGACGGACAGCGAGGGTAAGCCCACCACCATCACGCAGGACGATGGCGGCTATTTCGACCTGGCTCCCATCGACAAGGGCGAGGACGCCCGCCGCGACATGTGCCTCATGCTGGAGGAAATGGGCTTTGAAATCGAGGCGTCGCATCACGAAGTGGCTGAAGGCCAGCACGAGATCGACTTCAAATACGCGGACGCGCTGACCACGGCGGACAACATCATGACGTTCAAGATCGTCGTCAAGAGCATCGCCGCGCGCCACGGCCTTTACGCCACCTTCATGCCCAAGCCGATATTCGGCATCAACGGCAGCGGCATGCACACCAACCAGTCGCTGTGCACCAAAGACGGCAACGCCTTCTTCGATAAAGACGGCGAGCTTCAGCTTTCCAAAGTAGCCTACAACTATATCGCAGGGCTCATGAAGCACATCCACTCCATCACCGCGGTCACCAACCCCATTGTCAATTCGTACAAGCGGCTGGTTCCCGGTTATGAAGCGCCGTGCTATGTGGCCTGGTCCGCCCAGAACAGAAGCCCGCTCATCCGCATCCCCGCATCCCGCGGCGCCGGTACGCGCGTGGAGCTGCGCAGCCCTGACCCGGCCTGCAACCCGTACCTTGCCATCGCGCTGCAGCTGGCGGCCGGCCTGGACGGCATCAAGAACAACCTGATGCCGCCGCCGCCGGTGAACCGCAATATCTACAAGATGACGGCGTGCGAAATGGACGACTGCGGCATCACCAGCCTGCCGGCCAACCTGTACGACGCGCTGCAGCTCTTCAAGAGCAGCGATCTCGTTCGGGAGACGCTGGGCGACCACATTACCGATACATACTACGAATTTAAGATCAGGGAATGGAACGCGTTCCGCACAGCCGTGCATCCGTGGGAGATCGACCAGTACCTCACACGCTATTAAACGCGGAAACTCCGCTCAAGCAGCTACACATCTCCCCTTATATGCCCAAATCTTTGTTTGCCGGCACATGTTTCGGGGTGCTTACGCGCCTCGAAACATTTTGCCGCGCCTCTTCGGCATCCCGATATCATTGACTGACCGCCAGAAAAAAGAACTCCGCCATACAGGCGGAATGTTTTCCAACTGACCATTATATAAGCCTTTTATGCTTTTCTATGAAAATTGATGCTGCACAGATTTTGGCCGCCGGTTCAGTTCTGCCGGCTTATCTCGGCCAAAGCCGCCGCGCCGAGCAGCCGCGCTTTCTTCCAGACCAGCTGGAAGAAATCCTTCTCGCGCGTCGGCATCATGCCGCCAGCCGCGGGCGCGATGCGGATAAACAGCTCGGGCCGATGGAAGATGTCGCGGAACCACGTCTCAAAGCTGGCCGCGAATATGCCCGGATTGTCGCCAACGGGCAGCAGCGCATATCCGGAAACGGCCGCCAGCCGCCGCGCCAAACCCGCAGCCCCCGGCGTCTTCTCCGCTGTCGCGACATCCGCATAGCCGATGGCTTCGCCTTTGGCGTGGAACGACAGCGCCGCACGGAACGCCCTGCGGCGGCATACGTCCATTACCGCCTTCACTTCGGGCTCGGTGCCCGGCTCGCCGCCGCTATACAGCTCCGATGCGGGCTTATCAACCGGTATATACTTTTTATCCCACAGCGCCGGGTAATGGCGGTTCAGATCGATCCCGTTCACATTGGCCTTCCACTCGCAGTAAGACGAGCGGACCAGCATTATCTCCTTTACGCGCTCCGGGTGCTGCACGGCCTTGAGCCCCCCTTGCGCCAGGGCGACGCCGTCCGGATTGACCATTGGCATCACAAACAAGGAGCAGTCCCGAAGCAGCTTCGCGATATCGAAGCCTCCCAGCCGCCTGTCGGCCGCGGCGGCGCGGGCGTATGTATTGACGGTATACATCAGATAAGCGCTGGTGATGTATTCGCGAGCGTGGTGCGCGCCGCAGCACAGCAGGGCGGCGGGCCCCGTTCCCAACCGGATCAACGGCAGCGCCCTTCCCTCCACCGAGTATCCCGCGTCCTCACTGCTGACAAGGCCGGGATATGCAGCGCAGAGCGCGTGTACGTCGCGCATCAGCTGGTCGTGCGTGTACGGCGAGGTCGGCGAAACGATCATCTTTTCCATGACAGGACCTCCAAACAGGCATGGTAATGTATATGCCTGGCCGGTTTGTCCAGATACCGGTTAAATCTGTCCCAAAAAGCGGACAGGCTGTCGCCTAATATGAACATAGTTTCTGGTTTTGGAGGAGCTTATGTGGGAAAGGCTGTGGGACGCCAGCCTGCTGACCGCAGGCGCGATCGCGATGTTCGTGGTGTTTACCGCCATACTGTTTATCTATGAATACCGGGAAGACAAAAAGAAACGGCCGGTGCGCCGCCCGCAGCTGCGCGTTATCCGCTGCGAGAAGACGAAAAAGGCCGCTTAATTAATCCTGTTTGACTCTGGCCGGTTATGATTGGTCCGTCGCCACGATGTCCACGCCGGTGCCCAGTATGTCCGCAATCAGCACGTCGCCCGGCCGGACCGGGCCCTCGGCGCTTGCCGCGTTGATAACTTCCATGCTGGGTAAAAGCAGTGATTTGGGCAGCGCCGCGGACGACTTGACCGGCACCAGCCCCGCGCCTTTGACGCGCATCGTGGTGGTCAGCATGCGACGCGGGTCAGTCAGCTCGGTTCGGGCGTACGCCTCGCCGCGTTTGCACGTCGCCCCGGATATATTCAAAATGTTGTCGCCTTCCACCTCCGCCGTGATGGCGCATCCCAGCGGGCAGACGACACACGTCAGATTCCTCTTTTCCATCTTCAACCCCCCTCTACCATCACCGTAATATCGCCGCAGATATCCGCGCCTTTTATGGTAAGCCGCTCCATTTCTCCGGGCGCGCAGATGGGCCGCTTTCTGCGGGCCACCACCTTATCGCCGCACCGCGCCACCGTCACGCAGTTACGGTATATGCCGTTTACCCGGAAGAACAGCGTTTTGTCTTCGCCGTCGCCGCACAGCGTCTGCGGCACCACATACCGCACGCCTCGCCCCGCTGTTGCCTTCCAGCCGCGGCGGGTGGATTTTTCCCTCAAAAACTGCGCCGCGGCGCGGCCGGCCCTTGTCGCTTCCTCCGTCACGAAATCCACCAGGTCGTGCACCTGCACCACATTGCCGCACGCGAATATGCCGGGCACCGACGTCTGCAGCCGGCTGTCCACCACCGGCCCGTTGGTTACGGGGTCAATCTCCACGCCCGCATCGCACGACAGCTCGTTCTCCGGTATCAGCCCCACCGACAGCAGCAGCGTGTCGCACGGCACAAATTCCTCCGTCTCCTTTATCGGCACGACAGACTTGTCCACCGACGCGATGGTCACGCCGGTGAGCCGCCTGCGCCCGTGCAGCCGCGTCACCGTGTGCGACAACTTCAGCGGTATGCCAAAATCATCCAGGCACTGCACGATATTGCGCGTGAGACCGCCGGAATACGGCATCAGTTCCAGCACCATCTTGACATGCGCCCCTTCCAGCGTCATGCGCCGCGCCATAATCAGGCCGATATCGCCCGAGCCCAGTATCACCACCTCGTGACCGGGCATATACCCCTCTATGTTGACAAACCGCTGCGCCGTGCCCGCCGTCAGCACACCGGACGGTCGCGAGCCGGGTATCATCAATGCGCCCGCGCTGCGCTCGCGGCAGCCCATCGCCAGCACCACCGCGCCCGCCTCGATGTTGATCAGGCCGGTTGCCGGCCCCACGGCGGTCACCACGCGGTCCGGCGATATATTCAGCACCATCGTCTCGGTCAGAAAGCGGACGCCCAGCGCGTTTGCCCTGTCGATAAACCGTGCGGCATACTCCGGACCTGTCAGTTCTTCGCCGAACACGTGCAGTCCGAAGCCGTTGTGGATGCACTGCCGCAATATGCCGCCCGGCCGCGCTTCCCGGTCGATTATCACTACGTCTACCGCGCCGTTCTCTTTGGCCGCGATGGCCGCAGCCAGCCCCGCCGGGCCCGCCCCTACGACGACCACATCCGCCTTCATCGCGCTCCCCCCTTTGTCCGTCCTTCCAGTATCCACGAGCCGGGTCCGCTTTTGGTGATCTCGTCGAGGCTCCGCCCCAATTCGCGCGCGAGTATCGCCATCACGCGCGGCATGCAGAAACCGCCGTGGCAGCGCCCGGCCCCTGCGCGGATGCGCAGCCGCACGCCGTCCACCGTCTTGGCGCCGCAGGGCAGGTGGATGCTCTCCACAATCTCCGCCTCGGTGATCTGCTCGCAGCGGCACACCACGTTGGCATAACGCCTGTCCATCGCAATAAGTTCCCGCTGCCGCTCGGGCTTAGATTCCGAAAACCGCTCGATGGGCCGCCGTATTCTTCTGGCCCCCGGTTTCGGGACAAGCCGTACCCCCGCTTCTTCCAGCAACTCTTTCACGTATTCCGCAATGGCCGGGGAAGATGTGAGCCCCGGCGATTCGATGCCCGCCACGTTGAAAAGCCCCGGCGCGCTCTTCGAACGCTCGATGATGAAGTCGTGCGTCTCCGGCATGGCGCGCAGCCCGGCAAATACCGTGATGGCGTAGCGGGCGTCCACCGCCGGCGCGTACCTCTTCACGCCCGCCAGCGCTTCCTGAAGCCCTTCGCGCGTGGTGTCGTTGTCGTCCTTGTCCACAAACTCCGCCGTCGGCCCCGCTATCATGTTGACGTGCGCGGTGGGCGAAAACAGCACGCCCTTGCCCCTGTCGGACGGCACTCCGAATATCACGGATTTTGTCCTGACCGGCATGCTCTTGTCGAACAGCACGTACTGGCCCCGCCGCGCGCGGATGCGAAAGCTCTCGCCGCCAGCCATGCGGGAAATGTCGTCCGCATATACCCCCGCCGCGTTGATGAGCCAGTGCGCCCGGATGCGACTGTCGCCCGCGAACAGCTCCCATACGCCGTCCGTCCACGTGATGGCAGTCACGCGGCTGTTTAAATACAGCGTCACGCCGTTGCTCATCGCGTTCTCCATCGCGCCGATGGTCAGCGAGAACGGGTCCACGATGCCCCCCGTGGGCGCCCACAGCGCCGCCGTGATGTCGCGGCTCAGCACCGGCTCCATCCGCCGTGCCTCGTCGCCGGATATCCTCTCCACCGGTACGCCGTTGGCCGCGCCCCGCTCCATCAGTATCTCCAGCTGCTTTTCTTCCTCCGGGCCGAACGCCACCACCAGCGAGCCGCATTCCTCAAACGGCACGCCCAGTTCGCGCGTCACCTTCGGCATCATCTCGTTGCCATGTTTGTTCATCCGCGCTTTCATGGTGCCCGGCAGCGCGTCAAACCCCGCGTGCACAATGCCGCTGTTGGCGCGGCTCGCGCCCGAGGCCACGTCGGCTTCCGCTTCCACCACGCAGACGGACAGATCGTACATCCCCAATTCCCGAGCGATCATCGCGCCCGTCACGCCTGCGCCCACGATGGCCACATCGTAGATCATGTCTCTCCCCTTCCCGGCAATTCCCAAAATAAAAAGCCGCACCAAACTAAAGTCTGGTACGGCTCAAATCTCCTGCCATTACTTCCTGAGCTATGATAGCATAAAACCCGTTATACGACAAGAATTGATTTTATGCGTTTCAATTCAGCGTTTCAATTCACAAGGTATCGACCTCTAGCGCATTGTCCTGTTTCCTGACAATATCCGATAATTGCTGCACCGAATCAAACGATAGCTCGTAAACGAGGTATTCGGGATTCGCCGCCTCGATCACCCGCCGGATGCCGTCATGAAAAAACGGCTTGTGCGGGTCTATACTGCCCACATAGCGAAACGACTCAGCCAGCCGCATCTCATACGGCGCATCGGCCGGATAGCGCATATCCAGCGGTTGCGCGCCCGTTGCGCTGTTAAGGTGCACCGCGCGGATACTCTTTGCCAAATCGCCCAGGCACTCGATGTTCTTCAGTATCGCATCCACCGCTTCGGGCTCGGTTCCCACTCCCTCGGCCAGCATCATATGGCTGATATCCAGCACGAAACCCTTGCGGGGGTAGATTAAGCCTGTCATCAGAGCCTCGGCCGGCGTCCTGTCGGTCAGTCTCAGCCCAGGAAACCAGTGGTTCTCAAACAGCAGCGTCACGCCGTTTTCCAACCCTTGCGTCACCTCGTTGATGAGGTCCACAAACGCCTGCACGATCTCGGCGTCGCTGTACGTAAAAAGGTGGGTAAAGCAGTGCTCCATCTCGACATGGGTGACATGAAACACCGCGTACTCCGCCCCCATCGCCGCCGCTTCCTCCAGCTCGGCCCGGCGCTGCCGCACGAAATCCTCCCGCGAAGCCGCGCTGTAATACTGCCGGGCGTTGTCCATGCTGTCGAACTGCCGTAGCAGCTCCCGCTCGTTGCCCCGCAAAAAGTCCAGGCAGGTGGGCCAGTACGGCATGTGCCGCCCTACGATGCGCACGCCGGGAACCGGCAGCGGGTCGTGCCAGCGCATCAGCTCTATGCCGTCGAACCCGTTTTCCCGGATCGCCGCGGCCACCGCTTCCGGCCCGCCCAGCCGCCCTATTGTCCACGGGTCGTCGGATATGCTCAGCAGCTTATACACGGGCTATATCCGGATCGTGGGGTTTTCCGGCCTCGGGCGGTACAGCACGAACTTGCGGCCTGTCGCCGCCACCGGCTCGGCTCCCGTGGCTTGGGCCAGTTCGTCCATCGCCTCTTTGGCGGTCAGGGGAGCGTTCTGCTGCACGCTGCCCTTGATGAGCTCGCGCGCCAGCAGCGCCTCGTCAGCCTGCATCACCACGTTGTCCGTCACTCCGGACTTGCCGATATAGAGTATGGTATCGAGGCTGTTCGCCATCGATTTCAGCGCCGCGCGCTGTTTGCTGGTCAGCATACGTTATATCCTTTCTTCAGTCGACAAATTCGAATTCCATTCCTTCCAGGCACACCGTGTCGCCCGTCTTCGCGCCCGCCTTGCGCAGCGCCTTGATGACACCGAAGTCAATGAGCAGTTTCTGGAAATGCCGCATCGAGTCGGGGTCGTTGGGGTTGGTGCGCAGCATGATCTCCTTGATGACGGAACCGTCCACATAGTATACGCCGTCCTGCACGTAGACTTCGAAACCCTGGTCGTCCCTCTCCAGCGACCATTCCTCCACCACGCCGTCCTCGCGCACCGGCTCGGGCAAAGGCAGCGTCATCAGCAGCTGATACGTGGCTTCCAGCAGCTCGTCCACTCCCTCGCCGGTCTGCGCGGATACCTCAAACACCTTCACGCCGCGCGGCTCCAGGTATTCGCGCAGCCGCTTGGCGTTCTCCGCCGCGTCCGGCAGGTCCATCTTATTGGCCGCCACAATTTCGGGCCTCTCAGTCAGTGCCTGCGAGTAATTCGCCAGCTCTCGCCGGATGATATCGTAATCCTCAATCACGTCGCGGCCCTCGGAGCCGGACGCGTCCAGCACATGGATCAGCATACGCGTGCGCTCCACATGGCGCAGAAAATCGTGCCCCAGCCCCGCGCCCTCCGACGCGCCCTCAATGAGGCCCGGAATGTCCGCGATAATAAAACTCTGGTCATGCCGCCGCGCCCCGCCCAGATTCGGGGCCAGCGTGGTGAAATGGTAGTTGGCGATTTTGGGCCTGGCGCTGGTGGTTGCGGACAGCAGCGTGGATTTGCCGACGTTGGGAAAGCCAATAAGCCCCACGTCCGCGATGGAGAGCAGCGCCAGCCGCACATACCGTCCCTTGGTCTTTTTGCCCGGCGTCGCAAAGCTGGGCGTCTGCCGCGTGGGCGTCACGAAGCGCGCGTTGCCCTTGCCGCCTGCGCCGCCTTTCAGCAATACGCGCCGGCCCTCGCGCATGTCCGCCACGACGCGGCCCGTCTCGTCGTCCCGGATAACGGTGCCCGCCGGCACGCGGATCACGAGGTCCTCGCCGTTCTTGCCGCGCATGTTCTTTTTCTTGCCGCGCTCGCCCGGCTGCGCTTCAAAGCGGCGCTGATAGGCAAAGTCCATCAGCGTGCGCATCGAATGGTCCACTTCGAATACGATATTGCCGCCGTCGCCGCCGTCACCGCCGTCCGGCCCGCCGGCGTTCACGTACTTCTCCTTGCGGAAAGAGACGCAGCCGTCGCCGCCGTCCCCCGCTTTGATGAATATTCTCGCTTTATCGACAAACATCGTTAAACAGTCTTCCCTCCCCACGGGCACAGATCGTTCAGGAAACACTCTGGACATTTCGGCCTGCGCGCGTCGCATACCCGCCGCCCGTGCCATATCAGCCAGTGGTGCGCCGCCGACCACTTATCCCGCGGGATCGCCTCCATCAGTTGGTTCTCAGTCTCCAACACGTTTTTCGCGCGCGCAAGCCCCAGCCGGTTCGCTACCCGAAACACGTGCGTATCCACGGCGAGCGCGGGTATGCCGAACGCGTTGGAAAGCACCACATTGGCAGTCTTTCTGCCCACGCCGGGCAGCGCGCTCAGTTCTTCCAGAGTCCGCGGCACCTCGCCGCCGTATTTCTCCACCAGTATCCGGCAGGTGGCCAGCATGTGCGCCGCCTTGGTGCGGTAAAACCCGCAGCTTTTGATGCGCGACTCCAGCGCTTCCTGACCCAGCGCCAGCATGCTTTTGGCGTCCGGGCATTCCTGAAACAGCGTCTGCGTCACCAGATTCACTTGCCTGTCGGTGGTCTGCGCGGACAGCATCGTCGCCATCAGCAGTTCAAACGCGTTCCGGTAATGAAGCCCCGGCCTCGCATCGAAATAATGTTTCTCCAGCCTCGCGAGTATCTCCGTCTTGTCGCTCATGCCGCCTCCCCATCATCTGCCATACGGCTATTATACTCACAGGCAGACCAAAACACAATGATGCGATAAGCAGCCGCAGACGGCGCATACATATTTTGCATCTGCCGGCTCAAAATAACACTATGCTGAACGTCATCGTCAAAACGTTTGTGATATACTTCTTCCTCATGCTGGTGATGCGGCTGATGGGCAAGCGCCAGAGTGGGCAGCTGCAGCCTTTTGACTTCGTAATCGCCGTGATGATCGCAGAAGTGGCGGCCACGCCGATGGCAGGCGCGGGCATACCCATCACGTACGGCATCGTGCCCATCATCACGCTGCTGGTGCTGCACAACGTCATCGCTTTTGCCTCCCTCAAAAGCGACAAGCTGCGCGCGCTTTTTTCGGGCAAGCCCAGCATCGTCATCAACAAGGGCGTCATCCAGCATAAAGAGCTTAAAAAGATGGGCTACAACCTCAACGACCTCATGGAGCAGCTGCGCGCCAAGGATGTGATGAACATCAGCGATGTCCATTACGCCGTCCTAGAAACCAACGGCAATCTGTCCGTCATGCTCAAGCCGGAAAAGCGCCCGCTGCAGCCCGAGGATGTCAAGATCAAGCCCGAAAACCCCGGCTTTTGCTACGACATCATCATGGACGGCAAGCTCAAGCCCGAAAATCTGCAGAAGCTGGGCTACAGCCAACCGGAACTGGAACGGGTGCTCAAAGCGACGGGCATCAGGCATATCAAATCGGTGTTCCTCGCCACCAGCAACGAGACAGGCAGCGTATTCATTCAGGACTATCAGGGCAAGCAGCTTAAGGGACGCATGAAAAATGGGTAAGAATATCGGGCTGGCCGTGCTGGTACTGCTGCTGGTGGGCGGCGTGATCTGGCAAAGCGTGTACATCAAGGGCGCCACCGACAAGCTGATGGATTCTCTTTTGCAGGTGCGGACGGCACTTAAACGGGGCGACGCGGATGCGGCGCTGCAAAAAGCCGACGAGTTTGGCGCGCTGTGGGAACAGGAAAAAAGCACCTATGAGGCGCTTTTTGAACACAAGGAAGTGGATACCATTTCCGCCAAAGCCCAAAGCCTCTCCGCGCTGTGCACAGGCAGCACCCTGCCACAGGCCCTGTCGCTCACGGACGAGATGTTATTCTACCTGGACCACATTTACTGCATCGACTGCCTGAGCTGGGAGAACATATTCTAACGCCACGAGAAACAGTAACGCCAGCCTTCGGCGGCCTGCTCGTCGGATATGAGATGCGGGTCGTCCACCACGAAGCCTCCCGGCAAACCCAGTTCCCGGGCGCTCAACTCGAAATGGCACGCCGCAATGCCCATATCAATACGCTGCATCGTAAACCCGTACATCGTGTTGCCGGCGTAGCGCCTGTCGATCAGCGCGTAGAAATGGATTGCGCCGTCTTTCACGATCACGCGCCACGGCTGCTTATTGGACGCCGACGGGCCGATGCGCACCATCTCCAGGCAGGTCGTCAGCGCACCGTTGTCCGGCACCAGCGGTTTATCCGGCGCGCCGTCGAAAAACACTTCGCCGAAGCGCTTGCGCATGCGCGCGCCCGCCCCGGCAGCCACCACCTTTTCGGTCAGCGACTTCTTGTCAGACGCATACCCCACCGGCGACACGGCGGGCAGATATTCGTCAACGGGCCTGAGCCTTTCGGCAAACGCGCTGCGCTTGAACGTGCCGCCCAGCCAGCAGGTGCCCAGACCCAGCGCGGTGGCATACAGCACGACCTGCTCGAAGGCGTAGCCGAAGCCCTCCAAATCCATGCCGCTCTTTTTTACACAGCCGCCGAAAAACGTTTTTGCGCCCCTTATGAAGCCGTACGTCCCCAGCCTGCCCGACGCGCCCTCTACCAGCTCGAGGCGCACCGCCGCGCCAAACGGGTTCTCTACGGCGCTCATGAATGCTTTCAGCTTATCCAGCTTCTCCGGTTCCACCGGGCGCGGGTCATACGTCCGTACGGACGTCCGCCGGCGTATCAGATCCAACACACTCTGCCCTTCCATCATAGCTGTCTCCTTTCCGACGCTAGCTGAAGCTCCACCGTTGTCGTCGCATGCTCACGTTGATCACCAAACCGTACGCAATCATATTGGTGAGCAGGTTTGACCCCCCGTAGCTGAAAAACGGCAGCGGAATGCCGGTGATCGGCATCACACCAATGTTCATGCCGATGTTTTCGAATATGTGGAACAGCGTCATCGCCAGCACGCCCACAATGATCAGCGAGCCGAAATCGTCCTTGGCCTTGGTGGCCAGCCACCGCGTGCGGATGATCAGCAAGAAATACAGCAGTATGACGATCCTCGCGCCGATAAAGCCCACCGCCTCGGTCGTGGAAGCGAATATAAAGTCGGTATGTTTTTCGGCGATATGCGACAGCCGGCTCTCCCCGCCCCTCGAGAACAAGCCTTTGCCGCTAAGCTGGCCGGAACCGATGGCAATCTTGGCCTGGTTGGCCTGGCGCGCGTTGTCCGCCACCTGCTGGGCCGTCATGCCTTCCGTCTGAATGCCCAGGAACGAATAGATGCGGTTTTTCTGCCAGTCCGCCAGCACCAGCCACGCCGCCGGCAGCGCCGCGCACACGCAGCCCACCATGCCGAGCAGCAGCTTAAAGCTGGTGCGAGCCAGAAACAGCATGGTGAAGAACGTAAACACATATACCATCGCGGTGCCGAAGTCCGGCTGGGCGATAATCAGCGCCAAAGGCAAAAGGAATACGCCGAGAATGGGCAGCAGCTCTTTGACAGTGGTGATGCCACCGTCCTTATTCTTGGTTCGGTCGGAGATCATG
>JAAXZP010000125.1 GCA_012719815.1 Christensenellaceae bacterium | reverse complement strand
GCGCGAGGCCTATCAGCACCTGGTTCGGCGGCATCTGCTGCAGGCCCAGGCCGTTGCGGATGAGCGCCAGCACGATAATGATGCGCGGAAAGCAGGGAAACATGATGAGTATGGACGGCAGCACCGACAGTATGGTCAGCAGCAGTACGATGTCCACCGTCTGCGAATGGTCGCCCAAAAGTCCGCCCAGAGGGCTGTCGCTGTCTTCATTGCGCTCCGGCAGCAGCGAGCAGCCTGCAAGCAGCAGCACCAGCGCAAGGCCCATCAGCATGCCGGCAATCAACTTCTTATTAACGCGGCTGCGGCGTTTTTTCTTCGGCTTGGGTGCCGGAACGGGTGCCAGCATGGGTCTTATGTTCATGACTGGCCTCCGTTTCCGCCGCTGGTGCGGTTCTTGCGCTGCTCGATGGCTTTATTCATCCGTTCGAGGATGTCGTCCGTATCCAAAGAACGGCCCATGGGCTTTGCGCCCTCTTTCTTTTGCTCCTTATACATCATGCGCGCTTTGGCAAACTCCGCCTGCGCGTTTTTGGCATTGTTGAAGAAAGAGAAGGCCTTGCTCAAAAAACCGGCCTCTCCGGCGTCCGACAAAGCTTCGGGCTCGCCCAAAGCTTCCTTATCGATTTCTCCCAATGTGGTGATGCTCTGGTTGGTAATGCCGAGCAGCAGGCACTTTCCGCCCACCTCGGTCAGATAAAGGCTTTTGTCCTTCGCGAGCGCCATGCGGTCCAGCACGAGTATATGCCGGCTCCGCACAATGTTCCGTGACTTCTTGGAAAACCATTTCGTCAGGACGTATGCGCCCACGAGCACAGCCACCATGACGATGACATAAAAAAGTGTAGACCCTATATTGTCCATTGACAAACCCCCCTACGGTCTACACTTTATATACCCCTATTCAATTTAGTGAAACAGATTTTATCGCCGATGCGGCTTTACACCTGCATATTCATGACCTGGTTATAAGCGTCGATGACCTTGTTGCGGATCTGGATAGCGAGGTTCAAAGCCAGCTCCGCCTTCTGGGCCTCGATGACGGGCGTATGCAGGTCGTCCGTCTCGCCCGTCAGCAGCGCGGCGTTTTCCGCCTGCACGGAGGCTTCCGAGCTCTGCGCGCTGCCCATGGCATCGCTCAATATATTCGTAAAGCTGCTGCCGGCGGCCGCAGTGCTGCCGCTCGCGCCGGTGGTGTTCAAGTTCGTTATCAGGCTGCCAATTTGACTGATCTCCATAAATCAATCCCCCTGCTTTTCACTGTGCCCGCGCCTACCGGCCGCTCTCCAGCGCTTTCATCGCCATGCTCTTGGTCGCGTTCAGCGCCGTCACGTTGGCCTCATACGAGCGCGTGGCCGACATCATATCGATGATCTCCTCGGCTATGTCCACGTTGGGTTTGGCCACATACCCGTTCTCGTCGGCGTCCGGGTGGCTCGGGTTGTAATCATACTCGAAATCCGACATATCCTCCACGATCCGCGACACAACCACGCCGCCGCCCGTCACGCCATTGCCCGTGGCCGGCTTCCGCGCCGCCGAAAAAGTCATCGGCTGCTCCGCCATCTCCACCACGCGCCTGCGGTAAGG
>JAAXZP010000124.1 GCA_012719815.1 Christensenellaceae bacterium | reverse complement strand
TTTCTGCACCACCGCGCTGGTTTTCTGCAGCACCGCGCCTTTAAGGTCGTCCAGCACGCGCCGCTTTTTGCGGTCTGCCACGGCCGCAGCCAGCGAGCGCAGCCGGATGCGGACAGCGCCGGTGTTGCTGATCTCGTCGATTTTGATCAACGTGTAGATTTTGCCGTAAGCCTTGAGTATCTCCTGCGTCTGGTCGGTGACCACGGCGTCCAGCCCGCAGCCGAACGAGTTGCGCTGCACCAGCTCCAGCCCTTCGGTGCGGCCTGCCAGGTGCGCCGCCGAATAGATGCGCGTGTGGAACATCCACTGGTCCAGAACGCGCAGCGGCTGATATTCGCCCAGGTGCGCGATGCTCTGCTCGGTGAGCACCGCAAAGCCCAGCGACGTGATGATGGAGGATATGCCGTGGTTAATTTCCGGGTCGATGTGGTACGGGCGCCCGCCAAGTATGATGGCCTGTATCTCGCCGCGGCGTACTTTGGCGAGTATTTTCTCGCCCTGGCGGCGGATGTCGTTTTGGAAAGAGGCTTTCTCCTGCCACGCCAGCCGCACCGCCCGGTATACCTCGCGCGCGGGTATATGGGGAAATTCCTCGGCCAGCCGCCTGGCCAGCGCCCTGGGCTTATCCATGGGCAAAAACGGCATCAGGAAAGTCACGCCTTTTTCCTTGATTTCAGGCATGTTGTTCTTGATGTTCTCCGGATACGACGTGACGATGGGGCAGTTGTAGTTGTTGGCCGCCAGCTTTTGTTCCTTGGGCTCGTAGGGCACGCACGGGTAAAATATCGTTTTGACGCCGCTGTCGATCAGCGAGCGCACCGCGCCGTGCGCCAGTTTGGCCGGATAGCACAACGATTCGGACGGTATGCTCTCGATGCCCGCCATGTAGACGGAGCGGGACGAACGCGGCGACAATACCACGCGGTATCCCAGTTCGGTGAAAAAAGTGTGCCAGAACGGGTAGTCTTCGTATATGTTCAGTACGCGCGGTATGCCGATTTCGCCGCGCGGCGCGTTTTCCAGCGGCTTGTACGAGAACAGGCGCTTGTAGGTGTAGTCGTACATGTCGGGCAGGTCGCTATGCTTCTCGGCGTTCAGGCCGCCGCGCTCGCAGCGGTTGCCCGATATGAAACGCCGCCCGTCGCCGAAATGGCTGACGGTGAGGCGGCAGTTGTTTTCGCATCTGCCGCAGCGCGCCGACGTCTGCCGGATGTCCATCGCGTCCAGCTCTTCGCGCGTCACGAGGGAGGAGGCGGCGTTTTCGGGCGCGCGTTCCCTGGCGATCAGCGCCGCGCCGTATGCGCCCATCAGCCCGGCGATGGTGGGGCGCACCACTTCGCGCCCGGTCAGCAGCTCCAGCGCGCGCAGCACCGCGTCGTTGAGGAAGGTGCCGCCCTGCACCACCACGCTTTTGCCGAGGTCTTCGGGCGACTTGAGCTTGATGACCTTATACAGCGCGTTTTTGATGACGGAGTAGGACAGGCCGGCGGAAATGTCGCCCAATGCCGCGCCTTCCTTCTGCGCCTGGCGCACCTTGGAGTTCATGAACACCGTGCAGCGGCTGCCGAGGTCCACCGGGTGCCGCGCGAACAGCGCCTGCCGAGCAAAGCTCTCGATGTCGCACTCCAGCGACGCGGCGAATGTCTCGAGGAAGGAGCCGCAGCCCGACGAGCACGCCTCGTTGAGCAGCACTTCGTCGATAACGCCGTCCCGAATGCGCATGCATTTCATGTCCTGCCCGCCGATGTCCAGGATAAAGTCAACGTCGGGCTTAAAGTAGCGCGCCGCGGTGTAATGCGCGACGGTTTCCACCTCGCTGGTGTCCAGCTTCATGGCCGCCCTGACGAGGTATTCGCCGTAGCCGGTGGATGCCGCATAAGCGATATAGGCTTCTTCGGGCAAACGGTCGTAAATATCGGATATGATCTGGCGCACTATGTCCAGAGGACGGCCCTTGTTGGCGCCGTAGTGCGTGTAGACGATATGCCCGTCGGACGAGAGCAGCACCGCCTTGGTGGTGGTAGAGCCCGCGTCGATGCCGAGATAGCACGGTCCCGAGGCCGTTTCGATGGGGCGTACCGGAACGCCGGCTTTTTTGTGCCGCGCGACAAACGCCGCGTATTCCGTTTCGCTTTCAAACAGCGGCGACAGATACTCCGACGCGCTGTCCAGCGCCTGGTTGAGTTGCGTGCGTGCCAGCAGGGCGTCCAGGCGGACGGGTTCACCGCTGGCCATGATGGCCGCGCCCGCCGCGACGAACATCATCGCGTACGGCGTATCCATCACGTCTTCGTCATTCAGCTTGAGCGTGCTGATGAACCGCGCTTTGAGTGTGGGCAGGAAGTGAAGCGGGCCGCCCAGGAAAGCTACCTTGCCGCGTATCGGCCGGCCGCACGCCAGCCCGCTGATGGTCTGGTTGACAACGGCCTGCAGCACCGACGCTGCGATGTCTTCACGGGCAGCGCCCTCATTGATGCGCGGCTGGATATCGCTTTTGGCGAACACGCCGCAGCGCGCCGCGATGTCGTAAATCTGCGTCGCTTTGGAGGCCAGAGCATCGAGGCCGGCCGCGTCCGTTTCCAACAGTGCGGCCATCTGGTCGATGAACGCGCCGGTGCCGCCCGCGCACGTGCCGTTCATGCGCTGCTCGGTGCTGCCGGAAAAATATGTAATTTTGGCGTCTTCGCCGCCCAGTTCGATGGCGACGTCGGTATCCGGAATGAACGTGCGCACGGCGCTGCTGGCCGCGATGACTTCCTGCACGAAAGGCAGATCCAGCCATTTGCTGACCGACAGGCCGCCCGAGCCGGTGACGCAGGCGGTGAGCGTTATGTTGCCGAGCTGCGAATGAGCGCCCTCAAGCAGAGCGATAACCGCCCCGGCGATATCGCTGAAATGCCGACGGTAATAGCTGAATAGTATGTTTTGGTTTTCGTCCAGTACGATGCATTTGACGGTGGTCGAGCCAACGTCCAAACCCATGCGGCACTTTTTTGCGCTCATGTCGGTACTCCAATGCATATCGTTATGAGCAAGTATACACCAGTCGGGCAAGGTTCGCAAATCCGGTTTGAAAAATTTCACATATCGCATTTTTTGTTTTCGGTTATAATGTCGTATTATGCGAACGCTTGATTTGGCAGAATTTATGTGGTATCATAAAAAAACAATATATATTCTGCAGTCATTCTTTGCAGATTTATAGCAGTGGCATACTATCATGCCAATTGCCCTGTCGGCGAGTGGAGCCGGTTTTCCGGTCTAACTGCGTCGTCTAGATTCAGCGTTTTTTGTTATCAGGCAGTATTGGTGGCGCCTCGGGAGCAGCCTGAGGGAAAAGAGAATATCAGCTTAATTTCTTATCGCGTCGCGTCTTTTGCAAAAGACGGTCTGGTGAATTAAGCACACGCAAAATGAGCTGAATTTACCTGACATGAGGCTTAAGGTTTTGTTTTCGTTTTTACCGGCGGAAATCATTAGCGCGGCCGTGAGTCGAAATCGGGAAAAGGAGGAGGAGAGAGTGATAATCAGTATCGGTATTTTCGGGTTTGGTAAAACAGGCCGCGTGGTCGCACAGGAAGTCATGGAGGACAAATCGTGCCGTCTGTCTTGGGTGATCAGGAAATCGCACCGCAATGAAGGCGAATACGCCAGCCATTTTTGCGGGCTTGAAACAGAGCAGGGGAAGATTTATTCCATAGACAGTATCGACCCTAGGGTTTTTTTTCGGGAACATCCGGTGGATGTCATTGTGGACTTTTCGATAAACAGCGCTGTTTCGTACTCCAAGTACGCTGCGGAGACGGGAACGCGCATTGTTTCCGCCATTTCGCATTACGAGAAAGACCAGATGGAGCAGCTTAAGGCGCTGGGCCGCCGCGTGGCCGTGCTCTATTCGCCCAATATCACGCTGGGCATCAACTTTTTGATCGAAGTTTCCAAAGTGCTGCAGCGTATCGCCCCCAATGCGGATATCGAGATCATCGAGGAGCATTTCCGGGAGAAGAAGGGCGTGTCGGGCACGGCGCTGCGCATCGCGGAGGATTTGGGGCTGGACGTCAACAAGCACGTCAACTCCATTCGCGTGGGGGGCATTGTGGGCAAACACGAGGTGATATTCGGCCTGCCCAACCAGACAATTCGCATCATACATGAATCCATCAACCGCGGCGCGTTCGGCCAGGGCGCGATATATGCCGCCAAATGGCTGATGAACAAGCCGCCGGGCGTGTATACCATGGAGGACGCCGTGATGCTGGACGTCGCTCGCAACCGGCGGGTATTTGAGATGGCGGAGTAATATGACTGCAGGGAAACTAAAAAGCGGGCAATTAGCCGCTTTTAATTTGCCAAACAGCAGGTTTTCTGCCAGGTTAAACCAGATCCTTTTTATAGCACCGCCTGCGCTTGTGCTGCTGCGCATCAAAGCTTTTCCAAAGGTCCTGCACGCGCTGGTTGGTCTCCAACTCGAGCGTCGATTCCGCGAACATGATGCCTCTTTTTACCGCGGAGGCGGTGATTTCGTTGAGCAGTAGCGCCGCCAGGCCGGATTTCTGGTAATCCGGATGGACGGCGATGAGGTACAGTTCCAGCTCTTTGGGATGGCGGAGCGCATGAATGAGGTGCACCCAGCCAAAGGGCAGCATATAACCCCCCGATTTTTTGAGGGCTTCCGACAGAGAAGGCGCGGCCAGGCCGAAAGCCACCAGTCTGTCGTTTTCGTCCAGTATAAACTTGGCGAAGTCCGGGTTGAGCAGCGGCAAAAACCGCCTGGTGTATTCGTTGGCGATCCTTTCGGTGAAGGGGACCACCCCGTAGAGGTCTTTATAG
>JAAXZP010000123.1 GCA_012719815.1 Christensenellaceae bacterium | reverse complement strand
TCGGAAACCATGGGCGTGGCAGCAACTCGTTATAAAGTGACCGCGTTTATTGTGGGCTCGTGTTTTGCGGGCATGGCGGGCGCGCTTTATGCGTCATACTTCTATGTTATTAAGCCTGACTATTTCGGATTTTTGAAATCCATCGATATCCTGATCATTGTGGTGTTTGGCGGGCTGGGCAGCATATCAGGCTCCATACTGGCAGCGGTCGTGCTGGCTGTCATATCGACATTGCTCCAGTCTTTTGCGGATATCCGCATGGTGCTCTATGCGCTGCTGCTCATCATCATCATGATTTTTAGGCCTCAGGGGCTGATGGGTTCGAAGGAAATCACCATGGATTTGTTCAGGAAGTTCTCCAAAGGTCTTTCACTGAATAAGAAAAAGGAGAGGGTGTGAGCGATGGCTTTACTGAGTGTCACCAGACTGACGAAAACCTTTGGCGGCCTCACAGCCGTCTCCGATCTGGACATGGAAATTAGCCGCGGAGAGCTTGTTGGCCTCATAGGCCCGAACGGCGCCGGCAAGACCACCGTGTTCAACCTGCTGACGGGCATATACCCGCCGACATCCGGACAGATTGTTCTGGACTGCGACGGAAAGCCGCGGCAGATAGGAGGACTGCGCCCTGACAAGATCAGCAAAGCGGGCCTTGCGCGCACCTTCCAGAACATCCGTCTGTTTAAAAACCTTTCGGTGTTGGACAACGTGCGCATCGCCATGCACCAGAACGTCCGCTACGGTGTGCTGTCCGGTTTCCTGCACCTGCCTTCATATATGCGGGAAGAAAAACGGGTTCGTGAAGAAAGCCTTGCGCTGCTGGATATTTTCAATCTTGCGTCCAAGCACGACGAAATGGCAGGAAATCTGCCGTACGGCGAGCAGCGCCGGCTTGAGATTGTCCGTGCCATTGCCACCAGGCCGCAGCTATTGCTTTTGGATGCGCCGGCTGCCGGCATGAACCCGGCGGAGACCGCGCAGCTGACGTCTACCATCGCGCAGCTCCGGGAACAGTTCGGGGTGACGATACTGCTTATTGAGCACGATATGTCGGTAGTTATGACCATCTGCGAGCGCATCTATGTAATGGATTACGGCAAGCTGATTGCGCATGGAACGCCCGATGAAATCAAGGCCGACCCGCGCTTGATCGAGGCTTACCTGGGAGAGGATATCGACAATGCTTGAAATTAAGGATATTCGTGTTCATTACGGTGTGATTGAGGCTTTAAAAGGCGTTTCCTTCACCGTTAACGACGGGGAGATTGTGACCCTGATCGGTGCCAACGGCGCGGGCAAAACCACCATGCTGCATACTATCTCGGGAATCAAGAAGCCCACCAGCGGACAGATATTGCTGAACGGTCAGGATATAACGCATACATCGGCGCGGGACCGCGTGCATAGCGGCATCTCCCCGGCGCCGGAAGGGCGCCGCGTGTTCTCCACGCTGCCTGTGCTGGAAAATCTGGAGCTGGGCGCTTTTCTGAGAAAAGACAAGGCGGGAATTGCCCGGGATTTGGAGCGCGTATACAGTTTGTTCCCGCGTCTGGCGGACAGGCGCAGGCAGGCCGCGGGCACGCTGTCCGGCGGCGAGCAGCAGATGCTGGCGCTGGGCCGCGCGCTGATGAGCCGTCCCAAAATACTGCTTCTCGACGAACCTTCCATGGGGCTGTCGCCGCTGCTGGTGCTGGAGATATTCGATATCATCAGGACCATCAACGAAACTGGCACCACGATACTTTTGGTCGAGCAGAACGCGCGCATGGCGCTGCAAATCGCACACCGCGCCTATGTTCTGGAGACAGGTTCCATTGTCCTTTCGGGCACGGGAGCCGAGCTGATGAACAGTGAGGAGATTAAAAAAGCGTATTTGGGAGGTTAATGAGATGTTTGTAAGAACCAAAATGACCACGAATCCCTTTACTATCTCTCCTGACAGCACAATTCCTGACGCTCATGAAATCATGACCAAACACAATGTCAAGAGGTTGCCCGTCGTCAAGAACGGCGTATTGGTGGGTGTGGTCTCCCGGGAAGACATCGCTCAGGCATCGCCCTCCAAAGCGACTTCCTTCAGCGTGGGCGAGCTGACTTACCTCTTGGCGCGGACGAAAATCAAGACCGTCATGAAGAAAAACCCCGTTACCATAGGCCCGGACGCGTTGCTTGAAGAAGCAGCAATTATGATGCGCAGCAATGAAGTCGGCTTTTTGCCCGTTGTGGAGAATGGCAAACTGGTAGGCATTATCACCGAGAGCAATATCTTCGATGCTTTTATCGAACTGCTGGGGTTTAAGGAACCGGGCACCCGGCTGACCATCGAGGCCGACGATATGCCGGGCGTTATGGCCAATCTCGCAGGCATATTTGCGGAACACGGCGCCAATATCACAAGCGTTGCCGTGTACAGAGGCAGCACCGGCAAATGCGCCGTCGTGGTGGCGACTCAATCGTATAATACCGAGGACATCGAGAAATCGATAGAATCGCACGGGTTCAAGATCATTTACAAACTGCAGAACCGATAGACCTCCTGAAAACGTCAGAAAGCTGTATCTTTTTTGTATGCCATATTGATATGGCAATAGACGTCAGTACTCTTATCTTGTTCGATTTTGTATCCTTGAAAAATAATAAACAAAGGATGTGATTTACCCGTGATTAAGGAGTTTAAAGAGTTTATTTCCCGAGGTAATGTGATCGACTTGGCTGTCGGCGTTATCATCGGCGGCGCTTTCGGCAAGATTGTCACGTCGCTGGTGGACGACATCATCATGCCGATCATCGGAATCATCATCGGCGGGCTTGATTTCTCGCAGCTCAGCGTCAGTGTGGGGGAGGCAACGATCGGTTACGGCTCGTTTATACAGAATATCGTTGATTTCTTCATCATCGCATTGTGCATCTTCCTGATCATCAAATTGATTAACAGCTTCAGGAAGAAAAAAGAAACGACTAAGGAAGAGCTGAAAGAGCCCGTACCGTCCAGAGAAGAGCTGCTTCTTACCGAGATCCGCGATCTGCTCAGAAACAAATAGTCGAAAGCAATAAATAAAAGCGCATAAGTGCTCCCGGAAAGCCTTTATAAATGGGGGTTGAGGTTTTTTATACGAAAACCGTCAGAATAAGCGCATCCACCGATGTGCTTTTTTGTTCCCTGCACGAGCTCTGTCTTGACGGGAAAAGCGTTGAGATGATAAATTGGCAATACGCGCGTATATACCACGAAACGAGGAATACTGATGAAGACAGACTGGAAAAAGAATACCTCGCGATTTCTGTTCAGCCAGGCGATATCCCTTTTTGGCTCGTCGCTGGTGCAGTATGCTATCATGTGGTATATTACGCTGAATACGCAATCCGGCGTGATGATGATGGTGTCCATCATCTGCGGTATACTGCCCACGTTTTTTCTGTCTCCGGTCGCCGGGGTCGGGTCCGACAGGTACAGCCGGAAGCATCTCATCGTGATAGCCGACGCGGGCATCGCTGTCGCCACTTTGGCTCTGGCGGTGATATTCATGCTGGGATACCGGGACATCTGGCTGCTGTTTGCCGTGTCCGCCATACGGGCGCTGGGCACCGGCGTACAGACGCCGGCGGTGGGCGCGTTTTTGCCGCAGATCGTGCCGGAGGACAAGCTGACGCGCGTCAACGGGATTAATAACAGCCTTCAATCCGCCATCACGCTGGTATCGCCGATGGTCAGCGGCGTGCTGATGTCTATCGCGGCCATCGAAGTGATTTTCTTCATCGATGTATTGACGGCGGCTTTGGCGATTGCGGTCATGCTCTGGCTTGTGCAGGTGCCGCCGCATCAGAAGGCGCTGCAGAAGCAGGAGACGGGATATTTCGAGGATTTCAGTACAGGGCTCAGCTATATACGGCAGCACCGTTTCGTCCTGCAGTTTTTTATATATGCCGCGGTGTTCTTCTTTCTGGTAACGCCGGCCGCGTTCCTGACGCCCCTGCAGGTTGCGCGCAGCTTCGGCGATCAGGTATGGCGGCGCACGGCGATCGAGATCGCCTTTTCCGGGGGAATGGTGCTGGGCGGCGTGCTGATCGCCGCATGGGGCGGTTTTAAAAACCGGGCGTATACCATGACCGCGGCAGCCTTTGCCATCGGCATTTGCACCGTCGCGCTGGGCGTGGTGCCTGTTTTCTGGCTGTATCTCTTCTTCATGGCGCTGACCGGCCTGGCGATACCGGTGTTCAGCACGCCGGCCATGGTGATGCTGCAGGAAAAGGTGGAGGAAGATATGATGGGCCGTGTATTCGGCGTATACGGAATGATTTCCAGCTCCGTGATGCCGCTCGGCATGCTGTTGTTCGGCCCGGTATCCGACTCCGTTGCCATCGAATGGCTGCTGCTTATCACCGGCGTGCTGGTGCTGGTGCAGAGCGCGTTCCTGCTGTTTAGCCGGACTCTGCGCGAAGCCGGCCTGCCTGCGCGGACCGGTTAATACAGCCCGCACGCATGGCTGACCGGAGCAGTAAATATGATGCCGCGCCCCGGTTCGTCGATGCGCATCGATTCCCGAATGGCGCTGGTGATGGCATCCGCCTGAGCCGTTTCCGCGATGATCATCACGATCTCTTTTTCCGGCTCGATTTCCATGGCGAACAGCTTGCTGGTTTCGTGGATTCCGGAACCGCGGGCGTTGATTATGGTGCCTCCGCGCGCGCCCGCTGCGGTGGCTGCGTCCATCACCGCTTCGGCCTGCCCTCTTTCCACAATGGTAAATATCGCCTTGTGCATATAGCTTTCTTCCTCCTGTTCAATTGGTTCTCCGCTGGACATATAACTGAGTCCGAACACGTTATCCAGCGGAATGATGATAGCGATGCCATGGCCTTTTTTTTCGAGCCTGAGCTCATCGCACAGCGCTTTCATTGCCTTTGTGGCCGTCAGCGTGCCGGTTACCATGATGACGATTTCTCTTTGGGTATCGCATAGCTCCAAAAAGTTGAGCAGACGGCTGTGGGCCGTACCTCTGCCCAATGTTGTCGTGGCTCCGCGGATCCCGTGTTTTTTTGCGGTATGGATGACCCGGCTCGCATGACAGGGAGTGATCACAACGAGCGCCGAATACCCTGAGGTCTTCATTTGATAAGGTCTCCTTTTGTTGTTTTACGCCGATAAATCAGGCCTAATATCTGTAGTGTAATGAGCGGCGTCAGCGCTACCAGCGCAATAGTGCCGAATCCGTCGATCAGCACGTCGGCGCTGGCCGTTGCACTGGCCGCTCCCTGAGTAAACGCCAATATAAACGTTGCTGTCATGGGCCCGGAGGCTACGCCGCCCGAGTCGTACGCGATGCCGATAAAGAGCTTGGGGCCAAAGTACATCAGCGCGACAGCGATAATATACCCCGGCAGCAGTATATGCCAAAGCTGCACTGCTGGTACAATAATTCGGATGACGGTGAGCACCAGCGACAGGCCCACGCCCACAGCCAAAGCGATCAGCACGAAGCCCCGCCTGACCGAACCGCTGGTCACTTCATCGATCTGATGCGTCAGCACATGCACTGCCGGCTCAGCGAGTATCGTGACCGTTCCAAGCGCGAACGCGACAAGCAGCAGCAGCACGGGGGATCCGGTTGCGGCAACCGCGTGTCCCAAAGATACGCCCACATCCATAAAGCCGGCGTTAACGCCCAGCATGAACAGCGTAAGCCCCAGAAAAGCGTAGATGAAACCTTTGATGATTCTCATAAATGGCCGCTTTTTCAGCCGAAAAGAGAAAATCTGAAAGCCCAGGAATATCACGAGCAACGGGCTTAAAGCCAGCGCGCTTTCTCCCGCAATATGGGGGAGAGCAGCTGTAAAAGGAGCCAGAACATGCGTGTTAGCTGCCGCTTCTTCCGGCAGTTGGCCGGTCAGTTCACCGGAACCGGAAACAAGGCTCATCACCATCACGGCGAGTATTGCTCCGGTGGACGCAATGCCCACCAGGCCGAAGCTGTCTTTCTCGGAGCCCTTGCTGTCCTTTTTCATTATGGAAATGCTGTACGACAGCGCAAGAATAAACGGAACGGTGAGCGCGCCGGTGGTGGCGCCCGAAGCGTCGAACGAAATGGCCAGAAACCCCTGCGAAATCAGCAGGGAGAGTACGCCGATTATCAGATACAGCCCGGTCAATACCCAGTAAAGAGGTATGCCGTACAGAATGCGCGTAAGACCGACAACCAGGAACGCCGCAATGCCGAGGGAAACCACGATGACAAGCGTCAGCCGGGGGATCAGGCCCGAGGTCACTTCTTCCACCTGCACGGCCAGTATATGCAGGTCCGGCTCCGCCACGGACACCAGAAAACCCAGCAACAGACCGCCCGCAATTATCACCCACAATTTGTGGGGTTTTGTCAGCGTGTGCCCGAAAAGGTTGCCCAGCGGCGTGATGCACAGATCGACGCCCAGAAGAAAGATGGACATGCCGATGATGATCAGCGCCGCTCCGATAAGGAAACGGTACAGCTCCATCGAATCCAAGGGCGTGACAACAAAATGCAGTATCAGCACGATGATCACGATGGGCACAACGGTTAAGCTTACTTCCTTGAGTTTTTGTGTCAGCGCGCTCAATACGAACCCCCTGCAGCAACTAAAAATAAGAAAACAAGGACCGTTTCGTCCGTCGTTTTTATCTTACCATAGTTAAAGTCCTCCGACAACCGTAGGCCTTGACACCGGGCAGAAATTACGATATAAGTAAATTAGTAAATTACTAATGGAGTGCCAAATGAAGATTCCGACAACATTGAAACACAAACCGGTCATCGTGGCCGAAGATTACGAGAATGTGGACGGACGGATTGCGTATGAATCCGACGCCAAGGGGCTCTCGGTGGGGCTGGCGCAATGGAACGACCGCGGGAGATTGGATGTTTCCGCCAAGGTATGGCGCCATACCGGAGAAAAATGGTCGCGGCAATCGGAAGAGCTGCCGCTGCACCGCGTGCTGGATTTGGCGATATTCGTCTGCCGGGCGCTGAAGCATTTCCGCGAGGCGTACCGTTACGAAAAGCTGTATGACCCGGCTCAGCCGGTGATTGACCGGGTGGGCCTTCAGGGCGACGCGATGACAATAGCCGTGTGTACGGACAACCCCATGATCGATGAGGAGATTCGTCTGGTTGCGGAAGTATTGTCAAAAAACGATGAACTGATCGGTGAGCGGCTTTTCGTATTATCACGCGTGCTGAAGGATTTGGGATATTGAATGGATAAACTAAGAAAAAAGCAGCTTCTAAAAAGCTACAAAGCACGACCTTCGGTAGGCGGGGTCTATGCGATTACCAATGTTGTAACAGGCAAAAGAATTCACAGTATCACGACGGACCTGAAAGGCAGCCGGAACCGCTTTGTATTTGCACAGCAGATGAATAGCTGCGTGCACCCGCAGCTGCGGGACGACTGGGCTAGATTGGGCGGACAAAGCTTCCGCTTCGATGTGCTGGAGACTCTGGTGCAGAAGGAGGGCCAATCCGACGGCGATTTCAGGACGAGCTTAAGGCGCTATTTGATATCGTACCCGCCGGGGCATCTCCTGGCCGGTATGAATAGCGCCATGGCCCTTCATAAAGTATATTAACTGATTAGGATGATTTTGGCATCTCTCAGGAACTTCTTACCTTGAAGCATCGTCAAAACAGTATCCGGTTCTTAATCCTTGGTGAAAAGCCTTTTTGCTGATAGAGTATCATCACCCCCCTTCAAGCGGGGCTCATCCAATTGTTTCAGGAGGGTTGGCCATGAGCATTTTTATACCGGAAATCCAGGGAAACCTTCGAAGACACATGGTGCGTGTGCCGGAGATCATCAATGAGGTCAGCGGCATCCGAATATTCGGCAAGCTGATCAAGTCGCTCATATTCACCACCGATGTGGCGCTGATCAAGAACTGCAATGCCAACGCAGTTATCGCCGTCTATCCGTTTACGCCGCAGCCCGCTATTACCCATGCCATCATCACCGTTTCGGATATACCCGTGTTCTGCGGGGTGGGCGGCGGTACCACCACCGGCAAGCGCGTGGTCAGCCTGGCGATGGACGCGGAAAATCAGGGTGCTATTGGTGTGGTGGTCAACGCACCCACGACCAACGAGGTTATCCGCATGGTGCGAGACCGCATCGATATCCCCATCGTGGTTACGGTGGTATCCGAGGGCACGGACATCGATGCGCGGCTGAAGGCAGGCGCCAGCATACTCAACGTATCGGGCGCTTCAAAAACGCCGGATATCGTCCGCAGCATCCGCAAGCGCTATCCGGAAGTGCCCATCATCGCGACGGGAGGGCCTACGCCGGAATCCATTCGCAGCACGATAGAAGCCGGAGCCAACGCCATCACATACACGCCGCCCACGTCGGCGGAGATATTCAAGCAGCTGATGGAGAAATACCGGCTGGAACATTAATGAAATCATAAAAGTCTTGCATTATCCTCTCATCAGTGTATAATAAAAGTTACAATTCTGTTACGTATATATTACGTTTTTTTAAAAAGGCACTGATTAAGAGGTATTGTAATACGGTTTTACAGTCCGCAGCCAAAGGTCTGTATGGCCTGATGAATAGAGTAAGGCCGAGCAAACGCCTGCAAACCGCACCGTTAAACGTGCAGCCGGGAAAGCGGAACCGTTATGATGCAAAGCCGGCCAATGAAAGCCGCGCAGTTCGACACAAGAATTCAGTGCAGTTCGACACAAGAATTCCGTATGGAAAATCAGAATAGCATACATCGCTGCCGGAGCGGCCGCCATTGTTCTGACGGTTATATGATAGACGCGTCCTCCAACTCTGGGGGAATCCGGATAGCCAAAAACATTTTAGGCTCAAGCTATTGGAAAAAGATGTTTATCTGCGGCCGGCGCGTGTTTTGACCGGGAAATATAAAAGGCACATCCAGTGCCCGCAGGGAAAGGGCTGCGGTATGCTGCTTGAAAACCAGCCCCGTAAAATCCAACAGCAAAATACCAGTTCTTAAATCAGGCAAATTATTTTTTACTGATACCGTGGGGTGCGGTTCATAAGCGCCCCTTTATATTTTCTGGAAGGGCTTATCTCCTGTTCGGTTCGATTTGATTATTGGGGCGCACCGGCTTCCATATCGGCATCTGTGATCACACGGTAGTTGTTTCCGTCGACCCACAGCCGCTCCAGGCCGTAAAACTCGCGCTCGCGCTTGTGGAAGATATGAACCAGTATATCGCCGTAGTCGATTACGATCCAGCGGCCTTCGCGATACCCTTCCATGCTGAGCATTATGTAACCCTTATCATTCATGTACTTGCTGATCTCATCGCAGAGCGATTTGACATGTACGTCTGAGCGGCCGCTGGCTAATATGAAGTAATCGGCCACAATGGTCAGATGCGATACATTGATGACATACACGTCTTCCGCTTTCTCGGAAAACAACAGTTTTGCCGCGCTGATTACGTCATCGCTAAAACCAATTTTCAAGCTTTTATGTTCCTCCTTATGTTCTCAATATATTGATAGGCTTCCATGCTGCTCGGGTGCAGCATAAAACCTCTGCCTTTGACAAAGTCCATCACCTGCTTTAGGGCGACAAGCATCGCTTCATCGATATCCTGGTATGCAAGCTTGCGTATCTCGTCAATGCCTGCAAACTCCCGGCTCGGCTCGATGAGGTCGGCGAGATAAATGATCTTCTCCAGCAGGGACATGTTGGCGCGGCCTGTGGTATGCCAGCGTATGGCGGACAGTATTTCGTCGTCGCTGATGCCGAGGTCGGTTTTGACCATGGCGGCAGCCAGCTTGCCGTGCAGCAACTCAGGATTCGCTTTCTCCACCTCGTCGGCATCCACGTGGTATTGCTCCGCCACATTCAACATGCCATGCCGGCAAATTCCTTTGGCCACGTCGTGCAGCAGACCAGCCACCAGCGCCTTGTGTTCATCTGCGCCGTACCTTTTGGCCAATTCCACGGCGACTTCAGCGGTATTCCTGGAATGCTGGAGCCGATCGGCGTCCAGGTGTTCATGAAGATATTGATCAATATTTGTCAGTACGTCCGTCATTATACC
>JAAXZP010000122.1 GCA_012719815.1 Christensenellaceae bacterium | reverse complement strand
TGGTTGAGCCGGCTGCGGCATTCGTCCGTGATCGTGATGGCTTCCAGCGTGATCATGCCGGCCTCGCCCTTAAACAGGTTGGAATAACGCTCCACCGTCAGCGCAGACGGGTTGCCTTCTTCGTCCGCGTCGGTGCACTCCATCGCCTGAATGAAAAACCTGTTCGGACATTCCCTGTTCCCGATCTTGATCGGGCTGAGCAATACTTCCTTGTAACGATCCATTTCCTTTTCCCTCTTTTCGTTAGTAGTGACGTTTGGAAAGCAGCCGCCTGTATGCAAGGGCCCTTACATATCTTATCCGGAATATGCCGCTAAGAAACGTCTAGAAGCGATTTTGAATCCAAAAAGGCATGAAGCCGAAAAATACTTCATGCCTGTATCATAGACTGTTTTTTTGAACGTGTCAATAATTTATTTTGTCACTTTATTGCATCACTTAATTTACGCGCGGCGTCGCACAAAGCTTCTCTCGGCGTCATTCTCTGGTCCAGCGCCGCGTGCACCGCATTGCCGATGATTCGTTCCATAATGGCGTAGGAGACGCTTTCCCCTTTGGAATTGCGCGGTATTGCGCGCCGCTTGGTGCACGAAAATGCTTCGGGCAGCACCCGGTACCACGGGTACAGGTTATGCAGTTCGCTGCTCTCCAGCACCGCACGGTAAGGCACGATTCTGCCCAGCATGGCGTTGGGAAACATCAGCGATTCCGCCGCGGTCCATTTGACAAACTCGAACGCGTCGCTCTTCTTATCGGAATAAGCGCTCACGCCGATTGACCATCCGCCCAGTACGCTTACGCGGCCCGGAAGCAGCGCAAAGCCCACTTTGCCCACGACGTTGGAGATGCTTCTGTCTTCCAGCGGCGTCGCGTGATCGGAATACATGACCATCATGGCCGCGTCACCCCGGGCGAATATCTCCACCTGCTCATCCCACCAGTGCGCCGGAGAGTCGGGGCTGGCATAGTCAAAGCTCTCCATGTATTGGGTCAGCGCTTTGACGCAGGCGTCGCTGTCGATCACCACTTTGCTGTTCTCAAAAATGGCGCCGCCTTCCGCCCAGGCGCGAGGCAGATATTCGCACACCGCACCGACCGCGTTCATCGCGCCCAGCGTCGTCCCGTAAATCGTCTCCGAATCCAGGTTATACTTGCGGGTAAAGAACTTAGCGATGCGGTTATACTCTTCCCAGGTCTCAGGAACTTTCAGGTCCTGCTTGAACCGCTCGTAATAAAGCCGCTTGTATTTGATGTTTTCAAAAAGATCCTTGCGGTAAAACAGCAGCTGGACGGTGTAGCTGAACGGCAGCGCGTACAGCCTGTCGTCGAAGAAGCAGTGCTCCCTCAGCACGTCCTGGGAGAACATGGCTTCCAGCGCCTGCTGGTCTGGATAAAATTCCGTCAGGTCCTGCACGTAACCGCCCAGAATCAGCTCCTTCATCCAGGGCAGGTCCATCGTAAAAACGTCGTATTCCCCGGCCGGCACTCCCCGCAGCACTTCATCCAGCATCTGATTGTAAGGAACCTGTTTAAGCTCCAGATCGATACCCGTGCTGCGCTTGAAATCCACCGCGAGCGACTTCAAGGTATGGCTGGACGGCGAATCCTGTGTAAGAACCCGGATTTTGCGGCAAGCTCCGATATCGTGGCAGCGCGCCGCCGCCAGCCCGTATCTTTCGGTACAGTGAACGGAAATGCTCCGCCCTCCCTTCTTGTCCTTGGTGGTCACAATCTCAACCAACAGGTCAAACGCGCAGCGTGCCATCTGCGTATACGGCAGCGGCAGCGTCCGCTCCCGTTCGCCCTTGACCTTGGTCCATTCCTCTGCGTCCAGCGCGATCAGCTTGGTCTTGGCGAGCTTCGGTTTTGCTCCGATGGCCAGCGCACAGGCCACGCCCTCATACAGCACCCTGTCGGTGGTGAATATCACCTGCGGCGGGTTTTCCAGCTCCATCAGGCGGATCGCAGCGCGCATCGCGCTTTCCTTGTTGCAGTTTACCGTCTCCACGTATTTGGTGTCGATATTTTTGCGGGCTTTCTGCATGGCGCTGAAATACGCATCCATGCATTCCATCTCAAAGGAATATTCCTGCGGGCCTGTCACGATCGCGATCCGGTGAAAGCCCGCAGCGATCTGTTCACCGATGGTGGCCGCCACGCGGGCGCGCACGTTCAGATCCGCATTGTTCATGCGATATCCCGTCACCTTTCGGTGTATGAACACAATGGGCAGCCCGCCGTCAATGAGCCGGTTAAAGAATTCGGTGTTGGTCGGCTGACAGGTCAGCAATATGACGCCATCGGTGCCCATCATCAGCGCGTTTTCCAGTATCTCGCATTCCCGGCTGGGCACATCGCCGCATACCCTCAGGTACGCCTTATAACCCTTTTCCGTGGCGTGGCGGTCGATCTCTTCAAATATCTTGGCGTATGCAGGATTGGAAATGTCGGGCAATACCACCTCGATTCGTCCGGTCCGGTTGGTTTTCAAGTTCCTGGCCAACGCATTGGGCTTGTATCCCAGTTGGGCCATCGCCTGTTCTACCCGTCTTATTTTATCGCTGCTGACTGACTTTGACCCGTTGATAACGTTGGAAACCGTTCCATGAGACACGCCCGCCAGCCGCGCGACATCTTTCATCGTCGCCATTCCATTACCCCACTCATTCAAACATGTTAGTGAAATAAATATATATATGTGGCAATCTCATCATAACATATAAACCGCGTTTGGCAAGCTGCAAAAAATAGATTCTGCCATTATTGAGCCGTTTTTTTGGAACATTTCAAAACCGGGTTTGACCGCTGACGGATTTGTTTCCAGTGCAATATTATGTCCGGATGCAGCCCTCTAAGCCGCATCCACCCCTTCAATTTTTCTCCGTTATCTAACCTCTCATAACAATACAATAGCTTTGGAAACAGCTCACCTCTGCTTTGAATTACCAAATATCATTATAAAACTGATGCAATACAGAACAACCGGGGGTAAATTATTAATTGGAACGTTTCATTATTTTCGGAGCAACTATCCGATAAACCAAAGAATGCTGGTACGGCTGTATCAGAACGCATCATTCTTTGACAATATCGAATAACGCGCGTCGTATCGGCATCAATACATCAACAGCGCGCTGTCGCAAGAACCTTTCATTGAGAAGACTAGTAAATTGTTATATAATATAGTAATATAATAATGTACAGTTTATTCAAATGATAAAGAGTTGAGCACTCAAAGCATATTGTTTTCGCTTAGTTCCTGAGAGTCACAGGAAATAATAGGAGCGAACAATTACTATGCAAGACTAACAGATGGTTATTGCGAGTGGCATGCAATTTTTATGCAGGCTGCATCAAAGTTTCCTTTTTTTCCCGCAGTTCTGCGGAACCGGGCAGCGCAGAGAATTCATGCGCGGTTTATTGCTATACCAACATTATCGATTATCGTTTGTCATGTTTTGTTGTCATTCTCTTGCGTTTCGGGTGTTTTTTCACGCATTTGTATTGACAAGTGAAAACAAAATTGATATAGTTTCTGCTATGAGCAACAGGGTGTTGGGGATAATAAAGATTGCAGCGACAGCTTCCGGCTCTTGCAGTTGGGGACAAGAGGCTGCTGAATACAACAGCATCGGAGGATGCACAAAGCGATCGAAGCACCAACATTCTGTGGCGCTTCAACTTTCGCAACTGTGACATCCGCTGCATGAACTGTTTACGCGGCAACTCTCCCACATGCCTGATACAGCCTGAAGAAGACAGTAGAAGTTAAAGCATCAATTGCCATCGGTTTTTGAATGGCTGTGGCCCAGCTGCCCCGTGTTTCACCGGATGAAACGCCTTGTTGTTGGGTCTATCCACGGCATGGGCGGGAGACGGAATGGAGGAGTTATATGACTAAGATAGGAGCAAGTTCATACATTTGGGTATCCCCTTTCTCCACCGACCGCCTCGATCAGCTCTCTCCTGCGAAGAGCATCGGGTTCGATGTCTATGAGATCGCGGTGGAGAATCCCGATGTGATCGATATCGAGCGGGTAAGGGAAGAAGCCCGGCGCGTGGGTATCGATGTGAATATTTGCGGTGCTTTTGGTGAAACTCGTGATATCAGCAGCGACGTTGCCGAATACCGTGAGAACGGTATCGCATACATCAAAACGCTGGTGGATATGGCAGAGGCCTTGGGGTCGCCGTATGTAGCCGGTCCCATGTATGCTGCCGTGGGCAGAACCCGTCTCGCCACACCTGAGGAGAAGCAAAGGCAGACACGGTTCGCTGCGGATAACATTAAAGCGCTCGCCGAATACGCCGCGAAAAAGAACGTCGCGCTGGCGCTGGAGCCGCTGAACCGGTTTGAGACGGATTTCATGAATACCGTGGAGCAGGGGCTGGAGTTTTTGGAACTCGTGGGATACGACAACGTGGGCTTTCTGCTGGATACTTTCCATATGAATATAGAAGAGAAGTCGCTGACGGGCGCCATCCGCATGGCCAAAGGCAAAATATTCGACTTCCATTCCTGCGCCAACGACCGGGGAACGCCGGGCGAGGACCATTTTGACTGGGAGGCGATACGCGAAGCGCTCAAAGACGCGGAGTATACCGGCCCGGTCGTCATCGAAAGCTTCACGCCCGAGATCAACGAGATCGCCAAGGCGGTATCCATGTGGCGGCCGTTCGCGCAAAGCCCGGATAAGCTGGCAAGAGACGGCTATGCGTTCCTAAACAGGGTGTTCAACGCCCGCTGATAAACGTCTCTCTCGGCCGAACAAGGCCGTTGAGAATACAAAAAACAGGAGGAGAAGAAGACACATGAAGAAAGTTCTGATGATCGTACTGTGCCTGGTTCTCGCAGTTGGTCTGGTGGCTTGCTCCAACAATGCACCCACTCCGAGCGAGTCTCCGGATACACAAGCACCTGAAACTCAGGCACCCGCAGTAGAAGAGTCCCCCGCTCAGGAGGAGGAAACTCCCGCTGGTGAGAAGCCGTTGGTCGGTATTTCCGTTCCTCAGGCTCCCACTGGCTGGGTGGCTGCGGTGCAGGGGGCTGCAGAGCAGACCGCTGAGAGGCTGAACCTCAACTACAAACTGCTGGCGGCTGAAAACGAAGGCGATCAGGCCAACGATATCGACGACCTGATCCAGATGGGTTGCAAGATTATCGTTCTGTTCCCGCACAACGATACGCTTGCTCCTTCCGCGCAGAAGATCATGGACGCCGGCATCACGCTGATTAACTTTGACCGTACGCTGGGCGACGTTGTTCCCGACTACTATGTCGCGGGCGACAACCGTCAGATGGGCGTGCTGGGCGCTGAGTACATCGGCGAGAAGCTGGGCGGCAAAGGCAAAGTCGTGATTGCGATCATCCCGGCTTACGGCGAAATCTTCACCCAGCGCGTCAACGGCTTCAAGGATACGATTGCCGAGAAGTTCCCGGACATCGAGATCGTTGGACCGGCCGACGGTTATGCTGCTCAGAACGGTTCTCCGGAAGAGGGCCTGAGAATCATGACCGACGCGCTGACCGCTAACCCGGTGATCGACGGTATCTACTCCACCGACGACGAGCTCTCCATCGGCCTCATCAAGGCGATCGAAGAGCAGGGCCGCATGGGCGAGATCAAGGTCATCACGGGCGGCGGCGGCTCGCAGGCTTACTTCAAGGTCATGGATCAGTATCCGGAAATGTATATCTCTTCCCAGACCTACGATCCTTACATGATGATCACGGCTGTTGAGATTGCTGCCGGCCTGCTGGAAGGCAAGACCTACGAAGCCCGCACCATCATCCCGCCGAAGAATCTGGATAGGACCAACTACCAGGCTTGGCTGGATGAGAACAACATCACGCCGGATGCTCCGTACTGAGAATCCGCAAGAACAACGAGCATTTGCCGGAGGGGGCATATTCCCCCTCCCGGCATTATGCTTAAACCCCCCCGCTGCTTTGGTCGGCAGCTACTGTTTTAAGGAGACAGACCATGGCTGAATATGCATTGCAAATGACCAATATCGTCAAATCCTACAGTGGCGTTACGGTTTTAAGTAACGTTGACTTTTCGGTCCGGCAGGGCGAAATTCACGCACTGCTTGGCGAAAACGGCGCGGGCAAAACCACGCTTATGAATATCTTGGGTGGCGTCACACCCATGGACAGCGGAAAAATCGTGCGCTTCGGCAAGGAAGTCAAGCTGCATAGTCCCGCTGATTCCCAGGCTGAAGGCGTTGCTTTTATTCATCAGGAATTAAACGTCGTCAACGACTTGATGGTATATGAAAACATGTTTTTAGGATACGAGCTGCGCAACCGGGCGGGCATGCTGGACGTCCGTGAGATGTGCCGCCAGACCGAAGAGGTGTTTGCGCGCATGAACGTCAAGATCAATCCGCGCGCCATGATGAGCACCCTCGAGACATCCTATAAACAGATAGTGGAAATCGCGAAATCGCTGTTGCGGAACGACAAGCTCATCATCATGGATGAGCCGACGACTTCATTGACCCAAAAAGAAATCGAAAACGTTTTTAGCATCATGCGTGGGCTCACCAAGGAGCACGGCGTGACCGTTATATTTATTTCCCACAAACTGACCGAAGTCGTTGATTTTTGCGACAGCTATACCGTGCTACGTAACGGTGAAAAGGTGGCGGAGGGCAACATCACGCAGCCGGACGGCACAAAGATATCCCAGGCGGATTTGGCCCGCATGATGGTTGGTAAAGACGTGCTGGGCGTCAATGTCTACAAGGAGCATGAAATCGGCGAAGTGATACTGGAAGTGCGCGACCTGACGGTGGATACGCGCGTCAAAGGCGTCAGCTTCGACCTACACAGGGGCGAAATTTTAGGGTTCACCGGTCTTCTGGGCGACGGCAAGGAAGAGCTGGTACGCGCCATATTCGGCGACCTTCGCAAAACGAGCGGTACGGTGCGGTTCAAAGGCAAGACGCTCAATCTGAAGCACCCCGCTCAGGGCAGAAAGCATGGCATCGGCTTCCTTCCCTCCAACCGGAAGGAGAACGCCATCATTAAAGACCTTTCCGTCCAGGAGAATATCACCATCGTC
>JAAXZP010000002.1 GCA_012719815.1 Christensenellaceae bacterium | reverse complement strand
TTATCGCGAAACGATAATTTAAGGGGTCAGCCATGAAAACGAAAACGTTCGCTATTCTGCTGGGAATCGAGGCTGTGGTCTGCATGGCAGCGGCATTGCTGCTCGCGGAACCGCAAAGCAGCGGTTACCTGGTGATCGCACAGTTCCCGTTTGCCCAAGCGGGGCTGCTGCTTCGCGCGCTGTCGCTGTCGGGCCCTTGGGGAAATGGCGCCGCGCTTGTGCTTTATATCGGCCTTTGCGCTGTTCCGCTGCTGTTTGCGGCGCTGCGCATCAGAAAGCGGGCGTTTAAAGCGGAGGATGTGCTGCTGCTTGTCATGAGCGGATTTGCTTTTTACATGATGTATATGATGATCAATCCCGCGCTGCTTCGGCAAATTCCGTGCTATATCTCGGAAGACGTCGGCAAGGCGATATTGGGCGGCGCTTTCTATTCCATTCTGATCGGGTATCTTGTTTTCCGGCTGCTGCGCAGGGCAGAAACCACCGCGACAGCTTCGCTGCTCAGGATGCTGCGCTTGCTGCTGGCTGCGGCCGCGGTGGCGGTGGTGTTCGGCATCAGCTATATTGGCTTGGCCGATGTGAAGGCAAAGCTGGCGGCCATAGCAAGCGGCAATACCGACCCGGCAATATCTCTGGGGCTGACCAATTTTTTTGTACTGCTGCGATTTGCGCTGACGCAGCTGCCGGCGTTTATGGAACTGGTGATATTGCTGATGGGGATGCGGCTGTGCGGCTGTCTCAGCAATGATAGATACGGACAAGAGTCGGTAGCGGCAGCCGGGAGGCTTGCTTCATTCAGTAAAAAGACCGTGATGGTCATCCTGCTGAGCAGCATCATCCTTAATCTGGCGCAGATACTGTTCGCCGCTTCGCTGGTGTCGGTGGACTTTTGGACGACGCTGCCGCTGGATTCTCTCGTTGTGGCGCTGGCCGCGTTGCTGCTGGCACGCTACTTCGCAGACAGCCGCGAACTGGCGCAGGACAACCAACTGTTCATCTGACGGGAGAGCAACTATGGCCATCAGGGTGTACCTGGAGGAAATACTGCGCTCAAGAGGCATGACCGCCAAAGAATTGTGCGGCTTGGTCAATATTACCGAGGCTAATCTGTCGATACTGCGGAGCGGCAAGGCCAAAGGCGTACGCTTTGGCACAATCAACAGAATCTGTTACTATCTGCAATGCGACGTGGGCGACATACTGAAATTCGCCGGGCAACTGGAGGAGGAAAACCATGAATAAGAGGACAGGGGCGGCGCTGGCTGCTCTGATGATATTGGCTACGCTGGGCGGATGCCAGCTGGCCGTGCCAGACGCTGGCGCCGCCGGGCCCGATATGCTCTGCGGTGTTTTTGCGACGCTGGAGCCGCTGGATTTCGGCATGGAGAAGACCGTTGAATTGCCGCCCGGCTGGAATGGCAACCCGGACGATATCTTTACGGATTCGGCGGGCCAGAGGATTTACGCCCAGAGGATAAGCGGCGGGAGCGGAGACGCCGGGGATTATGTATTTGAAGGCTTGACCGGAAGCCGTTTGTTCGTCGCCGAGATGGCGCAAGGAAACGCAACATACCATGCAACGGTGGCGGACGGCGCAATAACGGATGTACATGTGGCGTATTCCGATGCCGACATGAAGCTGACGGGAACGCGGCTGTTTGATGTGCATGAGCCTTGCAAAGTTTACGCCAATCCCGTCTATCAGACGCCGGAAGGCGATGTCTATGTGGTTCAGGGGCAGGGACTGTTCTTTGACGCGCCGCAACCAGAGGGGAGCTGCGGCAGCACCACAATATCCGCGTCAACAACGGTGACCAGGGACGGCGTTCAGTTCACGCAGACGACAGAGGTTGAGCTGAAGATCGAGGCTGTGAACACCAACCGGGAGATAGTGC
>JAAXZP010000121.1 GCA_012719815.1 Christensenellaceae bacterium | reverse complement strand
CTTTGATTTTCTCCAGCACCGCTTCTTCTTCCGCCCAGACTGCCAGCTCGAACACAACGCCGGTCTCTTCAGTCTGCCTGCGCTGCTCGCGCCTGGTGGCGCCGTCGCCCACCTGGCCAAAATACAGCGCCTCTTCCAGCACCTTCTCGCGGTTGGATGTAAGCCCCAGTTCGGCTGCGGTGAATTCATACGGTTCGCCGTTCACGGTGACCGTATAGGTGAAAGCGTCCACTATGGCCTGCGCCTCGGCTTTGATCTGTTCGTTGGCAGCCGCCTCGGCGTACGTCATGCCGGACACATCCACCGTCCCTATCCTGATGCCTTCCAGATATTTTCCGTTTTCCTTCAGGGCAAGCTTTTTCTCTTCGATGTTTCCGCCGTCTGCCGTTGCCAGCATCAATACCAGCACCACAATCAGCGCCACTACCAATATGCCCAGCGCCAATAGCAGCCGTTTTATCAGTCTGACCCGTACAGATTGCACCATCATATATCAAGTTCCCCCAATACCTTTCCAATAACCCCAGCAGAACACTGCGTTATTTCAATCGCTGGCCGCGCCCCGCTCAGCCGGCCAGCACCCTTACCAGTACCCGCCGTCTTCTCGGCCCGTCAAATTCACAGAAATAGATCCCCTGCCACGTGCCCAGCGCGAGTCTGCCGCCTTCCACGATCACGCTGCCCGAAAAGCCCGTCATCGTCGCTTTGGCGTGGGCATCCGAATTGCCCTCGATATGGTAAAAACCGGTGTTGGGCACCGCACGCTCCAGCGCAAAGAGCAGATCGCGCGTCACGTCGGGATCCGCGTTTTCGTTAATGGTAATGCCCGCAGTGGTATGCGGCACGAATACATACGCGATGCCGTCCGTCACGCCGCTTTCCCGCACGCATCGCGACACGTCGCGCGTGATGTCGATCATCTCGCAGCGCGCGGACGACCGTACCTCAATTGTTTTCATTTTTCCTGTTCTCTCTCATTCGGTACGACAATATGTACAGGCTGTCACTCAGATGCACGTTGACCACGCTGATGCCGCGCCTTGCTTCCACGTCCACCGGCGCGAAATTCCACAGCCCGGTTACGCCCATGCTCACCAGGTCGTCCGCGACTTGCTGCGCATAACGCTTGGGAACCGCAATGATGCCGATGTCCACCTTGTTCTCCTTCAGGAACTGCGGCAGCTCGCTCATCGCGCGGATCCGGTGATTACCCACCTCGCGGCCGATCATCTCGGGATCATTGTCGAATATAGCGACAATGTGGTAGCCTTCGTCGCCAAAGTGCCGGTATCTGAGCAGCGCCTGCCCGATGTTACCCGCACCCACGATCACCGCCTTATACGAAGCTCCTATGCCCAGTATCTTCATGATCTCCTGCTTCAAACGGCTGACCTGATAGCCGTAGCCCTGCTGCCCGAAGCCGCCAAAACAGTTCAGATCCCGCCGGATCTGGGAAGCATTAAGGTTCATGTCCTCGCTCATGCGGGACGATGATACCCGCTCGACACCCGCAGCCTCCAATTCAGACAGATACCGATAGTATCTTGGAAGCCTGTGCACAACTGCATCGGAGATCCTGCTGTCCTGCATATGTCGCTCCTTTCATATTATTTGTGGTATTATACCATATTCGTATAAGCCCGACAAAGTATTTTCATCAAGCCACAAAACCGTTTTTGCCCGCTGGCAGGGCAAATGCTCCACCCGGGTATCTCTTGCAACAGTTGGCATCGCATCCATCATTAACCGGCGCAGCATGTATAATAACAGCGCCATAACAGCGCCGCCAAATCCTCGAAATGTTTGACGCATATGCGGAAACGGTGGTAGAATACAAAAATAATCCTTTATATGTGGAGGCAATTATCAATGGACAACAATGCGCTGTACGGCGAAATACTGGATCTGCTGGAAAACGACGCGCGAATGAGCGTGGAAGACATCGCACTGATGATCGGCGTTTCGGCAGACAGGGTCCGGGAAGCTATTGCTCACATGGAACAGGAGAAGATCATCGTTAAATATGCCGCAATCACCAACCGGGAGAAAGTTGCATCCGAAGAGGCGGAAGCGCTGATCGAGGTGAAGGTCATTCCCAAAAGAGGCCAGGGCTATGATGATCTCGCCGAGCGCATATACGGCTTTGACGAGGTCAAGGCCGTATACCTGATGTCGGGCACATACGACCTGTCGGTTATCGTCCATGCGAAAAGCATGAAGCAGATATCAAAATTCGTGTTTGAAAAACTGGCGGTGCTGGAAGGCGTCGCGAGCACGGTGACGCATTTCATCATGCGCAAATATAAAGAGCAGGGCGTCATCCTCAGCGCCAAGGAGCCTGAGGAAAGGCTGGTGATTTCACCGTGACGATGGATAACAAGGTAGCGCGCCGCATCAGGGACGTGCCCCCGTCCGGCATCCGCAAATTCTTCGATATCGCCAGCGAAATGAAGGACTGCATTTCCCTGGGCGTGGGCGAGCCGGATTTCGATACGCCGTGGAACATCCGCGAAAGCGCGATCTATTCGCTGGAGGCTGGCAAGACGCACTATACGTCCAATCACGGCAGCACGGAGCTGAGGAAGGCGATACTGCACTATCTTGACATGCGGTTCGGCCTTAAATACGATCTGAACCAGATTGTCGTAACGGTAGGCGCCAGCGAAGCGCTGGATCTCGCCTTCCGCGCGATCATAGACCCGGGTGACGAGGTGCTGGTTCCCCTGCCCTCCTACGTGGCTTACATGCCGGGCGTCAGCTTTGCGGGCGGTGTGCCGGTGCCGATGCATCTTCAGGAATGCGATAATTTCCGCATCACGCCGCAGGCCCTGACTGCCGCTCTCACGCCCAAAACCAAAGCGATCGTCGTGGCGTTTCCCAATAACCCCACGGGCGCGATCATGACAAAAGAGGATTACGAAACAATCGCGGACATCATCATCGAGCACGACCTCGTGGTGATCTCAGACGAGATATATGCGGAGCTGACTTACGGGACGCCGCACTTCTCCATCGCGGCGCTGCCCGGCATGGCGGAGCGGACCATCGTGATCAACGGCTTCTCCAAGGCCTTCGCGATGACAGGCTTCCGTCTGGGCTATGCCGCGGGTCCCAAGCCCCTGCTCGACGCGATGGTCAAAATCCACCAGTACTCGATGCTGTGCGCGTCTTCCATGAGCCAGGAAGCGGGCATCGAAGCGCTGAAATCCGAATGCGCCAACGATTTTGCGCAGGTGAAGAAGATGACGGCGGAATACAACCGCCGGCGCCGGCTGATGTACGCGGGGTTCAACGAGATGGGGCTCACCTGCTTTGAGCCGCTGGGAGCGTTCTACATCTTCCCCAACATCAGCAAGACCGGCCTCAATGCGGACGAGTTCTGCACGCGGCTGCTGTACGAGAAAAAAGTCGCCTGCGTGCCCGGAACCGCGTTCGGCGACGGGCTCGAAAACTTTATCCGGTGCTCTTACGCTTCGTCTCTGGATAACCTGAAAGAGGCATTAAGGCGCATCAAAAGCTTTGTGGAAAGCCTGTAAACTATCAGCCGGGCGGTCTCAGAAAGCCGCCCGTTTTTTTATTGTCCATTTTTCAACGGCGTTTGTTAAAAAGATTGCAAATATGTCATAATTATACAATTTTTGCGTTTGACGGCAGCTTGTCCAGGGGTTACGATGACAGTATCACAGATGACTGTATCATGGAGGAAGTCTATGAAACCAAGAACATCGCCCATCGTCCTGGGCTTCATATGGGGCATTTTCGCCATGATGTTAAGCTTTGCCGTGTTCTGCGTGTTCGCTTCGCTCAAGCTGGTATTCTACGGCTTCCCGATGTTTGCGTACGATGAGCAGAGCCAGTACCTCCTCATCGGCGCCGTTTTCCTGCTGAGTGTATTGGGCGCCATCGGGGCCGGCATCATGCCGCGGCTGATGCGCCTGGGCGGCGTGTTGCTGCTGCTGTCCTGCATCGGCGTTGCCGGGCTGCTGTTCGCTCCCGTTATCATGCAGTCGTTCAGCTTCGAGCCGCTTGCGGCTTACGGCATCTATATCAGCCCCCTGGCGCTGCTGATTGCCGACTTCTCGATGGGAGTGCTGACCGCCATCGGCCTGCTGGGCGGCATACTGTCCATTATTCCCAGAAGAGACCGCCCTGCCCAGTTTGCAGCCAGCCCCAAGAAGCCGGCTGCCGCGCCGGAAGCTGCACAGGCAGCAACTCCCGCTATGCCTGCCGCTGCGCCGCCGGAGCCCGTTCCGGGCGCGCCTGTGCCGGAGGCAGCGCCGCCGACCGATGCGCCTGCCGCCGCGCAGCCAACAGCCGGGCAAGACACTGTCGCCGCCGCGCCGCTGCCGGATATCGGCCTGGCAAACGCGGAGTAAGCACACCCGAACAACAAGGCCTGCGCAGGTGATGCACAGGCCTTTGCGCGCTTAACCCGCCGCACCGGCTCCTTCCGGCGGGCTCGTATAATCCTGGCTCGCCATGCGGTAGGTAGTGTACCCGCCCGCCAGATTGCGCACGCGTGCAAACCCGTTCTGCAGCAGTATGCGGGCCGCGATATGCGCCCGCACGCCTACCGCGCAGTACACCACATAAGCCTTGTTTTTGTCCAGTTCGCCCAGTCTGCTCCGCAGGCTGTCCACCGGTATGTTGATGCTGCCCGGAATCGCGCCCATTTTCACCTCCGCAGGCGTGCGCACATCCAGCAGCACCGTATCCGCCGGCAGGTCCTTGAGCTCGCCGAACGTGATGTTGTCCACCAGCCCCGAGAGTATGTTCTCCGCCGCATAGCCCGCTATGTTGACCGGGTCCTTCGCGGAGGAATAGGGCGGCGCGTAGCATAGCTCCAGCTCTTCCAAGTCGTACACCGTCGCGCCGAACCTGATCGCCGTAGCCACCACGTCCACGCGCTTCTCCACGCCCTTAAAGCCCACCGCCTGAACGCCCAGCACTTTGCCGTCCTGTTTTGCGAACAGCAGCTTGATGCTCATCGGCGTCCCGCCGGGGTAATAGCCCGCGCTGGAAAGCGGGTGGATCACCGTCACCTTGTAATCGACATTCAGCTTTTTGCCCGCGGCGGTGAGCTGGCGCTCGTTCAGACCGGTGACCGCCGCCGTCATGTCGAACACCTTCACGACGGACGCGCCCTGCGTGCCCTTGTACCGCCTGTTTATGCCGGAGATGTTGTCCGCCGCCATGCGGCCCATCTTGTTCGCCGGCCCGGCCAGCGGGATCACCGCGCGCTCACGTGTCAGAAAGTTTTCCGTCTCCACAGCGTCGCCCACGGCGTATATGTTTTCGTCCGACGTTCTGAGATACTCGTCCACCACGATGCCGCCGCGCGCGCCGATCTCAAGGCCGCAGGCCTTCGCCAGCTCCGAATTGGGCTTCACGCCGACCGCCAGTATCACGATATCCGCCGTCACGGCACGTTTTTCCGTCACCACGGTCACACTGCCGCCCGTTTCCTCAAACCGCTCCACGCGCTCGCCCAGCGCCAGCCTTATGCCGTTTTCCACGAGGTGCTTGTGGAGTATCTGCGCCATCTCAAAGTCAAGGGACGGCATCACCTGATCCAGCATCTCTACCAGGGTCACCGAAAGGCCGGCGCGCATAAGGTTCTCAGCCATCTCCAGGCCGATGAACCCGCCGCCCACCACCACCGCGGTGCGCGCGCCGTAGTCCTTTATCGCGGCGATAATCCGGTCCATATCCGGTATGTTCCACAGCGTCATCACGCGTGGGCTGTCCGCACCCGGCAGGTCGGGCACCACCGGCGTCGAGCCGGGCGACAGCACCAGCACGTCATAGCTCTCCTGATATTCGGCATCGGCACTGCGCACCGTTAAGGTTTTGTTCTGCCGGTCGATGGAAATAACCTCACTGTCGACGCGAACGTCCACGTTGAAGCGCTCGCGGAACGACTCGGGGGTCTGCAGCAGCAGCCTGTCGCGCCGCTCAATCACGCCGCCCACATGATAGGGTAGCCCGCAGTTCGCGAACGAAATATAAGGCCCTTTCTCCAGCATGACGATCTCCGCCGCTTCCTCCAGCCTTCTTAAGCGCGCTGCGCAGCTCGCGCCGCCGGCCACGCCGCCTACAATGACAACTTTTTTCGCCATAAAAAATCCACCTCTCCTTTTCCAAACCAGAATAAGCTTTTGCAGAACTGGTCATTCGTGACTTTATCGCGCTGGAGACCATTGTGG
>JAAXZP010000120.1 GCA_012719815.1 Christensenellaceae bacterium | reverse complement strand
GAATATGGGCAGCGCCAAAAAGCGGTTCGTCATCACGCGGTCTATTTTATCGGAGGTGGAAAGCCTCGGGCGAGATTTTTTAATGTAAGCGCCCGAGAGCAGGGCGCTCACGGCTTCGGAGCGCTCGTTGGTGATGATGCTCTCCGCATCGTCGTCCATAGCGGTTTCCACTGCAGCGATAATCTCTTCGATGCGATTTTTTAACGGATTCGGCAGGCTGATCTTCTTTAAAATGTCTTCGTCGCGCTCAAACAGCTTGATGGCAAGCCAGCGCGGGTTGTATTCACCAAGAGAGGGCTCGGAAGCCGCCGCTTCGCTGATCTGCGCCAGCGCCTTTTCGACGTCTCGCGAGAAGGCAAGCGGCTTAGGGCTGCACCCGGATACGGAAATTGCCTTTTCCACCAGATCATCAAGGCAGATGCCCTTGGTCGCCGAGATGGGAACAACGGGACAACCGAGGCTTTTCTCCAGTGCGGCGGTGTCGATTTCGTCGCCGCGCTTCTTCACGATATCGATCATGTTGAGCGCCACCACGGTGGGTACGCCCAGCTCAATGATTTGCGTGGTGAGGTAGAGGATGCGCTCCAGGTTGGAAGCGTCCACGATGTTGATGATGACGTCCGGCTTTTCCTGCAGTATGAAATCCCGCGCGATCACCTCTTCCAGCGTGTACGGCGACAGCGAATAGATGCCCGGCAGGTCCACAATGATCACATCTTTCTGCCTGCGCAGACACCCCTCTTTCTTTTCCACCGTGACGCCCGGCCAGTTACCCACATACTGCGTGCTGCCAGTAAGCTCGTTGAACAGTGTTGTCTTTCCGCTGTTGGGATTGCCAGCCAGCGCAATTTTTAATGACATGGACTCCTCCTTGTATATACCCGCTAGTTAGCCAAAGCTAACATTGAAAGCAAAAAGCAAATTTACTCCGCAATGGTTTCGACAATGATGTTTTCGGCGTCCGCCTTGCGCACCGACAGTTCGTAGCCGCGCACCGTGATCTCGATAGGGTCTCCCAGCGGCGCGACCTTGCGCACCTTAATTTGGGTTCCTTTAGTGATGCCCATATCCATGATGCGGCGTTTGACAGCGCCTTCGCCTTTCAGCTTTAAGACCTTCACGCTTTGTCCGATTGCCGCTTCTTTTAGTGTCATGACATTCACTCCTTAATTTCAGCCGTGTCGACTACGATCAGATTAGTCTCATCTAACATCAAAAAGTTTAACACTGCTAACTTTGAGTGTCAACAATGAATTTGGATATTGACGTGATAATATTCCGTATTCTGGCCGCGGCGGACATGATGTGAATATTTTCAAGAAGCTGTGCGAAATCTAATGCCATGGAGATGAGCATATGGTAATCGGCATACCTAACGGCCTTATTTTTCGTATTTACGGCGATTTTGCGCGCGCTTTTTTTGCGGAGCTGGGCATCAGGACCGTTTTTTCGCCGGAAACCGACAGGACGATATTGGACGCGGGGGTGCGCAGCTGCGAGAGCGAAGCATGCCTGCCCGTCAAGCTGTTCTGCGGGCATGTGGCGTGGCTCCGCGGCAGGTGCGACGCAATACTGGTGCCACGGCTGATGCGCCTTACCAAAAGGCAGAGCATATGTCCGATGTTCTGCGGCCTTCCGGAACTGGCCCGGGGCGCGGCGGCCGGCACGCGGCTGATCGACGCGCCGGTTTACGCGCCGGAGTGCGGCGGCCTGGACGCCTGGGCGAAGCAGGCGGCGAGCGCTGTGGGGGCCGGGAAGCGCTGGGATGCCGCGCTGAAAGCGGCGATGGCCGCGCATGAGAACAGGAAGGCGGGCTTTTGCGACAGCGGCTATGAGCATACCGTCGCGCTGATCGGGCATGCCTACAATATATATGACCGTTTTGTCAACATGGACCTCATCCGCAAGCTGCATGCGCTGGGCATCGGCGTAATCACGCACGAGCGCGTGGCGGATGCCGATATTGCAAGGCATATGGCCGCGCTCAGCAAGCCGCCGTTCTGGTATTTCGCGCAGCGGTATTACGGCGCGGCGCTGCACCTGCTGGTAAGCGCGAAAGTAGACGGCATCATCTACGTGTCCGCATTCGGCTGCGGCGTGGATGCGGTGGTGGAGGCGCTGATACGGGACGCGGCGGGCGGCGCCGCGATGATGACGCTCAAGCTGGACGAGCACACCGGCGCAGCGGGCTTCGACACGCGCCTGGAGGCGTTTGCGGACATGCTCGGGAGGAGGAAAGCGAATGGTGATCACCATTCCCCGGCTGGGGAATACGCATATGGCTATGCGGGCGCTGTTTGACGCTTTCGGCATCGCCTGCATCATACCTGAGAACAACAAAGCGGTGCTGCAGCGCGGCACGGCGGCTGCGCCCGAGGATATGTGCCTGCCCTTCAAAATCATGATGGGCGGCTTTTTGGGCGCCATCGAGCAGGGAGCGGATACCATACTGCTGACTGGCAGCTGCGGCCCGTGCCGTTTCGGGGAGTACGGCGAGTTGTTCAGCCGGCTGCTGAAACAGACGGGCCATCCGGCAGACGTGATCGTGATTGACGCGCCCGCCGAGATCGGCATGAAAACGCTGCTGTCGCGATTCGGGCGCATTGCAGAGGCGAGCCGTGCGCCGCGCCGGGTCAAAATTGCGGCGCTGGGGCAGGCCTACCAGATACTCGCGCTGGCGGACGCGCTGGACGCGGCGGCGTATAAACTGGCGGGGTATGAGCGCGAAACGGGCGCGTGCGCCCGCCTGCTGGCAGCGTTCCGCCGGGAAATGCGCGCGTGCCGCGGGCCGGAAGCTGCGCTCAAAGTGCTGGAGTCATACCACCGGCAGATACGGCGGATCGGGATGGATCCGTCCAGAAAGCCGCTGCGCGTCGCCATCGCGGGAGAGGTGTATTCGATGTTCGAGCCGTTCGCCAATCTCAATATCGAGGAGCGGCTGATGCGCATGGGCGTGGCCACCGAGCGGCTGCTGACGCCCACGTGGTGGCTGCGCGACCTCGTGTTAAAGCCGCTGCACTTAAACTCGCCCGAAGTCAAAAAAAGGTCGGCGCCTTACCTGCCCGTTCCCGTGGGCGGGCACGCCCGGGAAACGATCGCCCACGCGGAGTACGCGAGACAGTCGGGCATGGACGGCGTAATCCAGATATTCCCGATGGGGTGCATGCCGGAGATTGTCGCCAAAGCGGCGCTGCACGGGGTGGATGTGCCGGTGCTGACGCTGGTGATAGACGAAATGACGGGCGATGCGGGCTACGACACGCGTATCGAAGCGTTTCTGGATATGCTGGAAGCACGGAGAAGGCGGGCAAAACGATGGGCGTAAGAAAGCTTTTGCTGGGTATCGACGTGGGTTCCGTCAGTACCAATCTCGTCGTCACCGATGCGGCGGGGGAACTCATCGAGCGGCTGTACCTGCCCACCGCCGGGCGGCCGCTGGAAGCGCTGCTGCTGGGCTTCTCCCAGCTGGCAAAGAGATTTGACGACGCCGAAATCGGCGCATGCGGCGTAACGGGCAGCGGCCGGCAGCTGGCGGCGGCGGTGGTGGGCGCGGACATCGTGAAAACCGAGATCACGGCGCACGCGGCGGCAGCCATACACGTGGGCCCCGGCGTGCGCACCATACTCGAGATCGGCGGGCAGGACTCCAAGATCATCCGCATTGAGGACGGCTATGTGACGGATTTCGCGATGAACACGGTATGCGCGGCGGGCACCGGGTCGTTTCTGGACAGGCAGGCGCAGCGCCTGAACATGTCCATCTCGGAGTTTGGCGCGTGCGCGCTGCGCAGCACGGCGCCAGTGCGCATCGCAGGCCGGTGCGCGGTGTTCGCGGAGTCAGATATGATCAGCAAGCAGCAGGCGGGCCATGCAATAGAGGATATCGTGGCCGGGCTGTGCGAAGCGTTGGTGCGCAACTATCTCAACAACCTCGCCGGTCACCGGATGCCGGAGCCGCCCGTGCTGTTCCAGGGCGGCGTCGCTGCCAACGCCGGCATCGTGGCGGCGTTCGAGAAGGCGCTGGGCGTGCCTGTCATCGTGCCGCCGCACCACGACGTGAGGGGCGCGTACGGCGCGGCGCTGATGGCCCGCGAAGTTTGCGGGCCCACGCGGTTTTCGGGGTTCGGCTGCGTGACGAGCGGGCTTTTCGCCAAAGGTTTCGAGTGCGACGGCTGTTCCAACGGCTGCGAGGTGGTGGCGTTGATGCGGGACGGCGAGCCTGCAGCTTACTGGGGCGACCGGTGCGGCAAGTGGGGCGTCAAGCTGGCCGGCACTGCGGCGGACGCACGTCGTCAGACCACGTCAGCGTGAATTCCGGGATGCCGCTGGCATACGGCGCGATCTGATACTGCTGGAAATAGATCACCACGCCGGCGCTGCTTAAGTAGAAGTTGCGCGGGTTAAAGCTCTGCGCGACGTTTTTCTCGTAGTCGTCGAAATACATGCCGATGCCTTCGGCAATCTGCGCGGCGATCTGATTGTTTATGGCTTCCAGCACATATGTAGGATAGGGAACAGTGGGAGCAAAAAACACGGCGAGCGGCACGCGCAGGGCATGCCTTAAGCTCCACGTGTCGGAGGTGCGGACGGTGGTGCCGTGCGCGCCGCCGGTATACTGGTAATTGTCCGCGTAAAGGCTGAGGGCGCAGTTCTCGTTGTACGTAACGGTATGTGTTGCCACCGCTTCGTATTGGCGGAAAGGGTAATCGTGAGCCGCGGCGTAGTCGTAATCCCGTGCGGCCTGCGGGTATAAAAGCTGCCGGTAGCGCTGGCGCTGCAGGGCGGCGCGCGCGTGGTAATACCGGTTCATCTCATGAACGGCGATGCGGAACACCGCCGAGGAAAACTCCGGATACCGGATGGTATATTTCAATACCGGCACTCCCTTATAGTTCAGCGTTTCTTCCATCACCAGCTCGCGTACTGTAATCGGGCCAAAGTCCATGAGTGCTCCCTCCTTCCGTATATGCTTATTCACCCTGCCTTCCGGACAGACCCAAAGCCAAACCGAAAAAGTGGAAATTGGTATTTGTTTGCGTATGCCCGCGGTGTTATAATGGCAGAGAAATGATCAGTACATATGAGGAGGCGTGCTATGGAACCCACGGTATTCGGCAAGCTGAAGGACGGGCGGACCGCCCATCTTTTTACGCTGCGCAACGGAAAAGGGATGGAAGTACAGATCACGGATTTCGGCGGCATCATCACAAAACTCATCGTGCCGGATAAAGGGGGAAAGCCGGTGGATGTCACGCTGGGTTTTGATGCGCTGGCGGACTATGAAGCCAACCCGCCGTACTTCGGCGCGATCATCGGGCGGTGCGCCAACCGCATCGGGGGAGGCAGGTTCGTGCTGGACGGCAGGGAATATCAACTGGACTGCAACGAAGGAGGCATCAATCACCTGCACGGCGGCATTACCGGCTTTGGCAAAAAGTTGTGGAAATCGGAGCAGACGGCGGAAAACAGCCTGGTGCTGACGCTGCTGAGCCCGGACGGCGATCAGGGTTACCCGGGCAATCTGCTGGTGAGCGTGACCTATACGCTGACCGAAGACAATGTGCTGTCCATCCGCTACCGCGGCATGAGCGACCAGCGGACGCTGATGAACCTGACCAACCATGCGTATTTCAACCTGGCCGGTCAGGACGCGGACACGGTGTATGACCACTGGCTGCGCATTGAAGCGGATGAGTTCTGCGAGATCGCAGAGGGGTTCTCCATGACGGGAAAGATGCGTTCCGTGGAAGGCACGCCGCTGGATTTCCGCAAGCCCAGGCAGATCGGGCAGGATATCGACTCCGGCTATGATCAGATGGTGCTGGCGGGCGGCTACGACCACAACTACGCGCTGAAAGGGACGGCGGCGGCTTGGTGCGAATCAACCGGCATTGCGATGACGGTGAGCACCGACCTGCCCGGCGTCCAGCTGTATACCGGCAACTTCCTCGGCGGGGACCTTAAGCTCAAGGGCGGGCGGCGCTGCACCAGACGCCGCGGGTTCTGCCTGGAAACGCAGCTTTTCCCCGACGCCATCAACCAGCCGGCGTTCCAGAGCCCGGTGCTGGAGCCGGGCGTGCCGGCGGAGTCGGAGACGCGCTTTGCGTTTACCGTGGGCAAGCCGGACTGGATGAAATAGTTCTCTGGTCCAGATAGGGCGGAATAAGTGAAATATATTAGAGCTGAACATGTCATCATGGCATGTTCAGTTTTTTTGCAGGCGGGGCGCAGTCTTAGTATGTAAAAAATGCTTATCTTTTCGCCGCATGCGGGAGATATTAATAGCATCAGCAAAAGAAAGGAATGAAGCGATGCACGCGATGTTCAAGGGGGCGATCAGTTTCGGGCTGGTCAGCATACCCGTCAAAATGTTTGCCGCGACGGAGGAAAAGGATATCCGTTTCCGCACCCTCCATAAGAAATGCCACACGCCCATCAAATACAAAAAGGTCTGCCCGACGTGCAACGAGGAAGTGGGGCCGGACGATATCGTCAAGGGCTTTGAGTACGAGCCGGGGCGGTTTGTGATCGTGTCGGAAGAGGACATCGGGTCAGCCCGGGCCGAAGCGCAGGCGCGTACCATCGAGATACTGGATTTCGTGAACCTCTCGGAAATTGACCCCATCTATTTCGACAAAACGTATTACCTTGCGCCGCAGCCCGAAGTGACGGCCAGCGCCAAGGCGTATAACCTGCTGCGCGAAGCAATGGCGCGCAGCGGTCGCATCGCGGTGGCGCACGTGACGCTGCGCGACAAGCAGACGCTGTGCGTGCTGCGCATCTACGGCGAGGCGATGGTGCTGGAGACGATATTCTATCCCGACGAGATACGCCCCGTTTCCGAAGTGCCCGGGCTGCCGCAGGACATGAAAGTGGACGAGAAGGAGATGGACATTGCGGAGAAGCTGATCGCCAACCTGACCGCGCCGTTCGACCCGTCCAAATACACCGATAGATACCGCGAGGCGCTGCGGCGTATCATCGAGGACCGCATCGCGGGGCGGCAGGTGGTGACGCAGCCCGAAGCGCCGGAATCCAATGTTATTGACCTGATGGAAGCGCTGAAGGCCAGCGTGGAGCGGACGGAGCAGCAGAAGGCCGAAAAGAGGGCAGCGCCCAAGCGGCAGGCCAAGTAGCTGCCGCTGTCCGGGGCTTCGCCGCGCGCTCTGCGAGCCGGATATGTGGAAGCGCTTGACGTGAAGGCTGCAAGCTGGTACGCTATAATTGGAAAACCAGCAAGGAGCGTCTGTTAGCTGATGAAGATACAGTAATCCAACAATTGAAGGACGTATGGCCGGAATTGAGGGATTACTGTATGCAATTATGGAAAAATATGGCGGAATCAAGCCGCCAGGGGTATGCACGCATGCCGTAATCCTCTCTGTGAAAGGAGTGGATTTTTTTGTTATTGGAAATAAGCAGACTGGAAAAGAGCTATGGGGCAAGGAGACTGTTTTCGCTGGAAAGGCTGGCGGTATACCCGGGCGATAAAATTGCGCTGGTGGGGGCTAACGGAGCCGGGAAACCGACGCTGCTTCGTCTGATTGCAGGAGAGGAGCAGCCGGACGCGGGGAGAATATCGTTGTGTGGTCATCTGGCGGCGATCGGGCAGCTGGGAGAACCGCAGGATGCGGAAAGGGATGCGAAAACCGCGGCGCGGCTGGGCTTTGCGCTGGAGGGAACGCACAGCGGGGGAGAGCGCACCAAAGCGCTCATCGCCGCGGCGTTTGCGCAGCAGCCCGACCTGCTGCTGGCCGACGAGCCGACGACCAATCTCGATATCAGCAGCATTGAGCAGCTGGAGCGCATGCTGAAAGCATTCAGAGGCGCATTGCTGCTGGTATCGCACGACCAGCATCTGCTGGCGAATGTCTGCAACAAGGTGCTCAGCCTGGAGAACGGCGTGTTCACGCTGTACGCCTGCGGCTATCACGACTATCTTGAGCAGCGGGAGCGCGAGAAGGCTGCACATCAGGCGCGGTACGACGCCTACATCGCCGAACGCGAACGGCTGGCACGCGTGGCTGCGGAGAAAGCGCGTCAGTCCGCAAGCGTTAAAAGAGCGCCCCGGCGCATGGGCAATTCGGAAGCGCGGCTGCATAAGATGGGCGGTCAGCGGCAGAAAGCGAAGCTGGACCGCGCGGCCAAAGCGGCACGGAGCCGGCTGGAACCGCTGGAGAAGGTGGAAAAGCCGTGGCGTCACAAGCCCATTGCATTTGACATACACGCTGCCGGCATGCTGCATAGCCCGGTGCTGGTCAGAGCGGACGGGCTGACGAAGGCCTACGGGGATCGCGTGGTGCTGGCCAGCTGCCGGTTTGTGATACCCAACGG
>JAAXZP010000119.1 GCA_012719815.1 Christensenellaceae bacterium | reverse complement strand
GTGCACGCGCTGTGCGAGATGATGAAGGAGTTTTCCATCACCGTGGTCGGCATCGGCGCGGCCATCGTGACCCGCCAGCCCGAGAAAAAGCAGGTGGACAACTACCGCGCGCTGCTGGTGCTGGAAGAGGTGGACGCCGCGGCGGAGCGTATCGTGATCCATCCGGCGTAAGCGCAAGCCGTCATTTTACCTTTCGTTTGTATTCCAATACCTTGAACGCGTCACTGAGTTTTTCGGCACTGTCTAAATTTAAGATAACGGGAAACAGTATGCCGACCGGTTTTGCACGTTCAAAATGCGTTTAAATATTTAACTGATTGATACCTTCTATTGTCTTTTCGGTGAAGTAAAATGTCAGCATAAGGCCCGTATCCCATACGGAAAGCCAGCAAACCGTTTTCTTTTTCTGGACTACCTTGCACAGCCAGCTTTTACTGTCGTTATAGTACCGCCATTCAGCCGACAATCCCTTTTCACTGACTCCCGCCATGAATTTTTCATACCATTCGTAATGCCTGCCCAGCGCTTGCTTGATGACGCTGCTGTCGGGGTATATGGCGGAATCAGTTAACTGCTTTTCCATAAACCGTCCCCTTTTTGCCGGTTGTATTACAGGTTGTCTTCAAATTCGTTGATTATCCTGTCCGCTAAGGCATCCAGCAGCCCCAGTTCCGACAGCGCCATCGAGATGCTGTAGCGCTTGCGGAAAAAGGCGGTGGCCGTCAGCGTCTTTTTCAGCGTGTCGCGGTCGATGCCCGCCTTGGTCGCGCTGGTGGGCGCGCCGAAATGCTCCAGATAGCGGATAATATCCCGGTAGTCGGGCAGTATGGCGCAGTCTTTTTTATATGAGTCATGGTAGGCGGTGAGTGCGTCGATGCGGCGCTCCTGCTCTTCCCAGCTGATATACCAGTCCTCGTTGACCGACTTGATCTCGTCGGGCACGCCGGGCGGGTAGTTTTCCACGAGATACGCCCATTTTTGCTCTTTGTTCATCCGGGCGGCTTTGACGGCTTCTTTGCCGATGGCGGAGAGGTCCGCTTCGCGCAGCATTTTGTGATAGAGAAGCGAATAGATGAGGCCAATGCCCACGCTGATGCCGTGCGACGGCGAAGGCGTGCCGTACGCCAAAGACCGCATCTCCCAGTAGTGGGACATGTTGTGCTCCACCGACGAGACGGTGCGCGTGTTGCCCACGATGAGCACGGTAAGCCCTGCGAGTATCAGTGCCTCGATCAGCGCTTCCTGCCCTTCACGCGTGCTGGCGAGTATGTCGTCTATCGCGTCGAGGCACCGGTCCAGCGCGGTTTTCAATAGGTGGGCGCACAGCGGGCAGTAGGTTTCGCCGTTGATCACGCTGCCCAGCTTCCAGTCCACCAGCACGTTGTATTTGGCCAGCATGTCGCCGAGACCTGCCGCCGTCATCAGTTTGGGCGCGGCAGCCAGAATGTCGGTATCGAACATCAGCAGACGGGCGGCGCAGCCGTAAATGGTCAGCTTGGTGCCGTCCACCATCATCGAAGAGGTGACGGAAGTGTAGCCGTCCATCGAGGCCGCTGTGCCGAACGCTGCGAACGGTATTCCGGAAAGGTACGCGCTGCGCCGCGTGAGGGCGGTGATGACGCCGGAGCCGACGGATAAAAGCAGCTCCGTTCCGGGCGTGATTTGCCTAATGATGTATTCCGCCATTTGGGGCGTGGGCTCGATCTTGTCCCCCGGCAGCACGCACAGCTCGCATAAAAAGCCGTCTTTCTCCAAATTGGCCTTGATGGTCCGTGCGGCGACTTCCAGCGTGATGCTGTCCGCG
>JAAXZP010000118.1 GCA_012719815.1 Christensenellaceae bacterium | reverse complement strand
GCTGTAAGGCGCCCGGCAAAGAAGGGACGGTTTATGGAAAAGCTGTTAACCGATTCCGCCATCTACCCCGACAGCAGCGTCATCAAACAAGCGCTGCGCAATCATTACGAACGGTATGAGAAATTTATTGAGGCGGTCAGTGCAAAGGGCTTGTCGGCTGAATGGCGGTACTACAACGACAGCAAAAGCTGGCTGTGCAGGATAGCAGGCAGGAAGAAAACGGTTTGCTGGTTGTCCGTATGGGATACGGGTTTTAAGCTGACGTTTTACTTCACCTAAAAAACAATAGAGGGTGTCAATCAGTTAAATATTAAACGCACTTTGAACATGCAAAACCAGTCGGCATACTGTTTCCCGTTATCTTAAATTTAGACAGTGCCGAAAAACTGAATGACGCGTTTAAGGTGTTGGAATATAAACTAAGGTGAAGTGACGGCTTGCGCTCACGCCGGATGGATCACGATGCGCTCCGCCGCGGTGTCCACCTCTTCCAGCACCAGCAGCGCACGGTAGTTGTCCACCTGCTTCTTCTCGGGCTGGCGGGTCACGATGGCCGTACCGATGCCGACCACGGTGATGGAAAACTCCTTCATCATCTCGCACAGCGCGTGCACCGTGCCGCCGCCCGCAATGAAATCGTCGACCAGCAGCGCTTTCTGGCCCGCGCTAACGGCGCGCTTGGACATCGACATGGTCACCATGCGCCGGGACGAGCCGGTGAGGTAGTTGATCGTTACCACCGAGCCCTCGGTAATTTTATGGTCGCGCCGCGCGATCACCAGCGGCTTGCCCAGAGCGCGCGCCACGCTGAACCCCAAAGCGATGCCCTTGGTCTCCACCGTCGCCACAAAATCCGGGTTGGCCCGTGTGAACATGGATGCGAGGATGTCGCCCATGGCCGTTACATACTGCGGGTTGGAGAACACGTCCACTGTATAGATGTACCCGCCGGGCAGTATGCGGGACGGGTCGGAAAGCAGGCCGGCTATCTCCTTAAGGATCTCCTCTTTCTGCTGCGCTGTGGGAGCCGGCACAAATTTCACGCCGCCGCCCGCGCCCAGCGCCACCTCGATATCGCCCCTGCCGTATTTTTTGAATATGCCGCGCAATATCGAGATATCTTCGCTCATCGTGGATTTGGCCGCGCCGAACATGTCGCAGAACACCTTGAGCGAATAAACCCGGCCCGGGTTGCCTGTCAGCATAGCGGATACCACGGCCAGGCGCGTCTTCCTGTCGGCTTTTTCCATGGGGCGCACCTCGCTGCTTATATTTCATATGCTATTATAGTGCGAAAAAAGGCTTTTTTAAATAGGGTATCACCTTTTTATTGATATAAAGCAGCAGTTTGGAGTATAATTCTACAGCGCCCTTCCAATGCGGGCGCGCAGGAGTGGTAATATGGACTTACAGCAATTTGCCGGCAAAACTGTTCATTTCATCGGTATCGGCGGGTGCAGCATGAGCGGCCTCGCTGTGATACTAAAAAACCTGGGATACAAGCCCAAAGGCTCGGATATAAACGAATCGGCGTTCACCGCCAAGCTGCGGGAGGAAGGCATCCCGCTGACCATCGGCCACCGCGCCGAAAACGTGGAGGACGCAGACCTGGTGGTTTACTCCGCGGCGATCAAACCCGGTAACCCGGAATACGACCGCGCAAAAGAGCTGGGCCTGCCCATGATGGAGCGCTCCGTGCTGCTGGGCGAAATCAGCCGCCAGTTCGAGACGGTGATCGGCATCGCGGGCTGCCACGGCAAAACGACGATCACGTCGATGTGCGCGCTGATACTGCGCGAATGCGGCGTCAACCTGACGGTACATATCGGCGGCATGGTGGACTTTCTGGGCGGCGGCGTAGCCGTGGGCGAGTACCCCGCGTTTCTGACGGAGGCCTGCGAGTATGTGGAGAGCTTCCTGACGCTGCGGCCCACCTGCGTGTTGATCAACAACATCGACGACGACCACCTCGATTACTACAAGGACATCAACCATATCTATCACGCGTTTGAAAAATTCATCGCGCTGATGCCAAAGTCCGGTACGTTATTTGCCAACGTGCACGACCCGCTGGTGAAGAAGCTCGCCGCATCCTGCGGCCGCCGCATCGTCACATACGGCTTTGAGGGCGCAGACTACATTGCCGTGAGCGAGGAATACGACGACATGGGCTGCGGCTCGTTCGACGCCGTCACGCCGGACGGCACGGTTCGGGTCAAGCTGTCCGTCGTAGGCCGGCACAACATCAGTAACGCGCTGGCCGCCATCGCAGTCTGCCGCGACACGTTCGGCGTCGACCTTCATGACGCGGCCAAAGCGCTGGTGCACTACCATCTGGCGGGCCGCCGTTTCGAGCTGATGGGCGAGAAGAATGGCGTAAAGATCATCCACGACTTTGCCCACCACCCCGCCGAAATCATGGCGTGCCTGCAGGCGGCAAAACGCTATCCGCACAAAAAGATATGGGTGGTATT
>JAAXZP010000117.1 GCA_012719815.1 Christensenellaceae bacterium | reverse complement strand
TAAGCGCCCTGCGGCGGGGGTGGATACGCGCCGTAAGGCCCGTATGCCGGCGCGACGGGCGGCTTTTCCTTGCGGTACGCGTAGACGGCCGCGATGATGAACAGCACCAGGCTGGGCAGGGATGCGCAGACCAATACGGCGGCGACGATGTAGAGCGCGCCTGCCGCGGTGTTGTTGCGCGTCACGATGCCGGCCGCGATGAAGCCGAGTACGGCCGCGGCGATGGACAGCCCGCCGATGACGTAGTACACGACGGTGAGCGTGTTGAATACCGCGTCGAAGATGTACGCGTTTGAAGAGCCGAAGGAGTAGGTAAGCGGCCCGAGCATCGAACTCATGAGGCCGGCGAGCGGTATGAACGTTATCCCGGCCAACGCAGACAGGCTGCTGCCGATGATGCCGAGAATCCGGCTGGTCTTTCGCATGGATTGTTTCCTCCTTCTGGAAAAATATGGGCCGGAGAGGAGCGGGGCTGCTGGCTGTCGCAAAAGCCCGGCTCTCGAGCGATGTGCCTGGTATATTATACGCCATTTACTGGGAGATATCAACGGCGCGCCCGTTTTCCCGGGCCGGAAAAGTTGAAAGACCGTGAAAGATGATGCGTGGTATGATGCAGCAGGATGCGAGGGAGGCGGAGCATGAGAAAGAAGCGCATAAGCGGCAGCCGGATGGCGGCGGGCGAGGCGTACGCGGCGTTGAAAGACGGCGTATGGCAGCTGGACGTGGACGCGGTGATGCAGAGGGCGCAGGCGTATCTTAAGGCGGCGGCGGAAGAAGGGCGGTACAGTTTGGCGGGGCTGTGCATCGCGCTGGATATCACTCGGGAGACGCTGGAGCTTTGGCGGCGCGGGTACGTGCGCCGGGAGGCTTTGGAGGAAGGGCTTTTGCCCAACGCGGCGCTGGCGGACTGCGTGGCCAAGGCGATGCTGCACCTGCAGCGGTACTGGGAGGAGAGCGGCAAGCCCGCGACGCTGGGGCTTAGACTGCTGGAAGCGACCGGGGCTTTCGGCAGCAGGGCTGCGGCGGGGCAGGCGGGCGGCGGGCCGCCGTTTGACCTGGGGCGGTACAAAAAGTTTGCACGTTAAAATCTTGACAAACGGGCGCGCAGCAGTCAAAATGGACACGAACGGAAGATTCTGCCGGCCGATGAATAGCGCGGTTTGGCGGCGGCAAGAATAAAACGGATACGAATTGACAAGGAGGTTTACCCATGAGAGCTGAAATCGATCGTGACGGATGCATTTCGTGCGAGCTGTGCGCGGATACCTGCCCCGAGGTATTTCGCATGGGGGCGGACGGGCTGGCGGAAGTGTATGTGGACGAGATTCCCGAGGAAGTGCAGGACACTGCGCGCGAGGCCGAGGAATCCTGTCCGGTAAGCGTGATCCATATCATTGAGGACTGACCGATAGACGGACAACCCGTTTCGAAAGCGCCTTCAAACAGGCGCTTTTAATTTGGCCGAAAACCTGGCGTTTTTCGGCCAGGGTTTTCCGAAATAAGGCGGCTCCTCATACTTCGAAACCGCCTTATTTCGCAAGGTGTGGGCTGCGCAGGAAGATGCGGGCGCGTAAGCCCGACCTGATGCGGATTATAAGTCTTTAAGCGCCATCAGCAGGCGCTTTTTGTTTGGGCAGAATTGGGGGGTGTGTATGGTATACGGCGAGAACATTGAGGCGGCGCTGCGGGCGGCGCTGGGAGAGCCGACGTTTAAGCAGGCGCTGTTTTTGAGCTGCGATGCGCGGTATGTGGCGTACGGCGGGGCGAGAGGCGGCGGCAAGAGCCACGCGGTGAGGGCCAAGGCGACGTACCTCGGGTACGAGCACCCGGGCATACGGATGCTGCTGGTGCGGCGCACGTTTCCCGAGCTGCGCGAGAACCACACCAGCCGGCTGCTGGACGCGTACGAGCGGCTGCCGGCGTCCATAAGGCCCCGATACAGCGACAGCGACAAGGTGTTTTTATTTCCCGGCGGGGCGAGGCTGAAGCTCGGGTACTGCGACAGCGAGGACGACGTGCGGCAGTACCTGGGCCAGGAATACGACGTGCTGTTCATCGACGAGGCGACGCAGCTTTCCGAGACGCAGTTTAGGTGGCTGAACGCCTGCGTGCGCGGTGCGGGGCCGTACCCCAAGCGGACGTATATCACGTGCAACCCCGGCGGCGTGGGGCACGCCTGGGTGAAGCGGCTGTTTATCGACCTCGACTACCGGCCCGGCGAGGACCCGGCGGACTACGCGTTCATCCGCGCGCGGGTGTGGGACAACGCGCCGCTGTTTGCGGGCGACGCGGGGTATCTGAAAGCGATGCAGGCGCTGAAGAAGGAGAACTTGAGCGAGGAGGAGCGGGTGCGCCGCGCGATGGACAGCGCCGACTACGTGAAGCAGCTGAAGAGCCTGTCTCCCGAGCTGAAGCGGGCGTGGCTGGACGGCGACTGGGACGTGTTCTCCGGCCAGTTTTTCGCCGAGTTCAGCCGGGACGTGCACGTATGCGAGCCGTTTGAGATACCCAGGGGCTGGCGGTGCAGCGCGGCGCTGGACTACGGCCTCGACATGCTGGCGGTGCTGTGGTTTGCGGTGAGCCCGGACGGCAGGGCGTACTGCTACCGCAGCCTGGAGAGGCGCGACATGACGGTGGCGATGGCCGCCAAGGCTATTTTGAGCGCGGGGCCCGAGGAAGTGTGCGAGTACATCGCGCCGCCAGATCTCTGGAACCGGCGGCAGGAGGCGCCGCTGCCCGCGCGCGACGAGGTGCGCGAGGCGTTCGCGCCGAGGAAGCCGAGGGGCGACATCGAGGGG
>JAAXZP010000015.1 GCA_012719815.1 Christensenellaceae bacterium | reverse complement strand
GATGCAGCACGTGCGCGCCAATATGGGCGAATTGCGGGAGGAAGACGCGGCGCTGCAGGCACAGGCGGAGGAAATATTCGCAAAGACGGCCGCTTACTATAACCTGGACGAAAAAACGCTGAAACAGTGGCGTATTAGCGTGGCGGACGGCTCGGCGCTGGCGGACGACTTTGAACTGCGCTGGTATGTGTACGAGCGGCAGGGGCGTTACGTGGGGCTGGATGTGGAGATCACGAATGCCGGGCAGGCGACGGAGTGGCGCATGCGGACGGAGCTTGACGGCAAGGTGAGTCATGAGACGTTTTCGCTGTCGATAAACGGCAAATTGGTGCAGAGCGCTGAATATACGGTGACGTACCGCAGCGGCGGCATGGCAGTGGATGGCAAATTCATGCCGGATGCGGCGCGCGCTTTTGATATAAAAGCGGATATTGATCTGGAGCCGGACGGCGACGAATACCGGCTGACCGGAACCGTGGAAATTGAAGGGCCGGTGCTGAGCGAGAAGCCGGTCAGACTGAGCGCCGACATCGACGCGAAAATCCGCACGGGCGAAGAGCTTACAGCTTTGAAGGATGACAGCGACTGGAACGACGTGTACGGCAAACAGTGGGAGCCGATGGAGGTCCCGCTGCCGGATCTGATATTGCCGCGGATGTGACGGAGAAATACGTATGATAAAGCTGCTTGGGGTGGATTTAAAAAGGCTGCTGCAAAGCCGGGCGATGCTGCTGTTTGCGCTGGCAGCGCCCATCGCGCTGGTGCTGCTGGTATCGCTTGCGGTAGCGCCTTATTTTTATGCAAACGTGCGCACGCAGCCGTTTACCGTCGCCGTGTGGAACGAGGACGACGACGCGATGACCCAAACGCTGCTGAACGGGCTGGTTGAAAGCCGTTCGCTTGCCGGGCTGATCCGCACGGAATTCGTGGACAGCGAGGAAGAGGGCCTGGCGGCTGTGGAAAACGGCGCGGCGGCCTACGTGCATATTCCCAAAGGGATGCAGGATACGCTGGCGTCCGGCGGGCGCAGCGTGATCGAATATACCGGCAATCCGAACATGCCGCTGGAGGACGCGCTGCTGTTTGAGACGCTGGATTCCGGCATGGGGCTGGTCAGCCACGCGCAGCACGCGGCCAACGTGCTGTACTGGGACAGCCTGGACGCAGGGCTTTCGCAGGAAACGGCGGTTGCGGCGTACAACAGCGCGGCCCGGGCGTATTTTTCCGGCGTGCTGATGCGCAGCGCGCTGTTTGAGGACACGGAGGAGACTTCGCCGCTGGGCGGGGCGCTGCCCGTGCAGTATTACGCGGCGAGCTTTCTGGTGCTGTTCGTGGCGCTGGGCGGCCTGCCCGTCGCCCGCATCACTGCGGACGACACCGCAGGCGGGCTGGTGCACCGGCAGCTTTTATCCGGCCATGCGCCGGGGGCCTGTTTTGTGTCGCGGTGGCTGGCGGGCGCGGCGCTGCTGCTGATGCAGTATGCGGTGCTGGCCGCGGCGCTGGGGCTGATGGTGGGGTTTGCGGGCGGCCTGCCGGCGCTGCTGCTGGGCGGCGTGCTGCTGAGCCTGTTCCTCAGCCTGTGCATGGTGACGGCGGGGCTGGGGTCCAAAACGTCCGCGACGGCGGTGCGCGCCGCGTTTCTGATGATGCTGGCGCTGGCGCTGCTGGGTGGGCTGCTGGTGCCGTCTGCCTATATGCCCGGCGTGATCCGGGAGATATCGTATTACTCGCCGCTGTCGGCGGGGCTGCGCCTCGTCATCGGCGGACTGTTCGATGCGTCCGCCGGCGGTACATGGATGTTCGCCGGAATACTGGCGGTGTTTACCGCCGTGCTGCTGCCGCTCGGCATTATCCGCTTTCAGAGGAGCGTGCAATGAGGCTGCTTTTCCGGACAATCAAATACCGGCTGAAAGCGCTCGTGACGGGCGCGCACGGCATCGCGTTTTTCCTGCTGGCGCTGCTGGTGGCAGGCGCGCCGTTCATCGGGCTTATCATCCCCGACGCGCCGGTGCCCATCGGCTGGATCGACGAGGACAACACGGAATTCTCCGCCATGCTGCTGGAAAACGTGCAGGAACTGGATGTGGTGTGGGTGACTTTCGGCGACCGCGGTGATCTCATCGCAAACCTGCAGACGGGAAGGCTGGAAGGCGTGTTCGTGATTAAAAAAGGCTTCGAGGACGCCATAAAGTCGGGCGAGTTTGCCGAGACGCTGCAGCTTCTGCGCTCGCCGTACAGCACGGCGGCGGGCGTGATCTCCGAGAGCGTGGGCAGCGAAGCAATGCGGCTGTGGCTCGCCTGCCACAGCGCGAACTCTGCCCGGGAATTGGGTGGGGATGTACTGTACCAGAGGGTACTAAATGACGCGCTGGCCGGAACGGACGAGCCGATACTCAGGATAGAGCGGCAGAACGCGGCAGGGCAGACGGGCGAGGTCACGCCGGTGCTGGACGCGGCGTATACGTCGCTGTACCTGCTTGCCGCTTTGACTGCGTTTTTCATGCTGACCGGCCTCGCGATAAAAGGGCGCGAAGGGGATTTAGCGCTGCGCCTTGTGTCCCGCGGGTTTTCGGCGGAGCGCTATATGCTGGCGGCCGGCGTGGCGGATGCGATCTATCTGCTGCCTTGTGCCGCGGTGCCGCTCATTGCGTTCGGAGTGGCCGGGGCAGGGCGGCTGATCGCGCCGACGCTGGTGCTGTTTTTGCTGTATGCTCTGTGCTTCGGCGGCATCGCGTCGCTGGTAAGCCGGCTGCGCGACAAGACTGCGGCGGTGATGGCGGTGTCGGTAATCACCATCGCCAACGTGCTGCTGGGTTCCATGCTGGTCAAGCTGCCCGCGGCGGGCGCATTTTCTCTGGTGACGTATCTGCTGCCCGCGCGGTGGCTGTCTTCGCTGGACGCGCTGGGCATTTGGATGTGCGCTGCAGGGTTGGCGCTGTATGCGGCATTAACTAACGCTCTGCCGTTCATTTTCCGGTCACGGAAAGTTTGAGATGTTTGAGGCGCGTTCTTGTACCTATGCAAAACGGAAAAAAGCCCTGTTGCAGGGCTTATTTGTTAGAGGACAGTCTATTACAGTTCTAATTTTAGTGCTTTGCTTGCCAGTGCTTTCAGCCGCTCGTCATCGCCGAAGGATAATTCGAGCAGGCCTTCCCGCGCGCGGCGGCGCACATATTCCAACGAGTACGCGATGGATTCGGCATGGTCAAACGCAAGGCCGCCGCTGTCTACCGGCGCGATTTTCTGTATCTGCCCTTTGGGATAAGTGACCACAGGGCGCAGCGTTTCGCAGCCGCTGAGCGTGTAACGTATAACTATCATACCGTTCTCCTGCGCCGATTCATAGCCCGACAGGCGGAACCAGTCCGCCTCCGAAGCGTCGTCGCCTGCGTGGGCGCGTACTTGGGCGCGGTCCACCAGCCCCGCATAGCTCACGGTGATGATGCGGTAACGGGGATCCCTGTCCGGCTTGCCCCACACGAAAACCTGCTCGATGTAGGGGCTCACAAGGCCGGCCTCCTCCATCAGCTCGCGCGCCGCACTGGAAAAAATGTCTTCCTCTATCTCGACGAAACCGCCCGGCAGCGCCCAGCGGCCCTTGTACGGATAGTTCCCGCGCCGGATGAGCAGGACAGACAGGCCTTCTTCGTCCACGGCGAACAGCGCGGTGTCCGCAGCCACTGCGGGGTTGCGGTATTTGGTCGGGTCGTATTCTTTCAGGAAACGTTCTTCGTCGGGGCCCGACGGTATATATGCCATACGATACCTCCCTAACGGTACACTTTATCGATAACGCCGCCGCCGATGCACTCCTCGCCGATATACAGGACGACATACTGGCCGGGCGTGATGGCGCGCTGCCGTTCCTCAAACTCCACGCGCGCGCCTTCTTCCACCAGCGTCACGCGCGCTTTCTGGTCGGGCTGGCGGTAGCGCACCTTGGCGGTGCACTCGAACGAAGGCCCGGGCGGCGGGGTGATGAAATTGAGGCCGGTGGCAAATAGCGCACGCGAATACAGAGAATCCGGCTCGCCCTGCTCCACATAGAGTATGTTTTTCTGCACGTCCTTGTCCACCACGAACCAGCGGGCTTCCGCCGCGCCCGGTTGGCCGCCGATGCCGAGGCCGCGGCGCTGGCCCAGCGTATAATACATCACGCCCTGATGCCGACCGCCCACGCGGCCGTCCGGCGTCATGATATCGCCGGGTCTCGCGGGCAGAAAGTTTGATAAAAACTCGCGGAATTTGCGCTCCCCGATGAAGCAGATGCCGGTGGAGTCCTTTTTGTTCGCAACGCGCAAACCCAGCCGGGCGGCTTCGGCGCGCACTTCAGACTTGAGCATTCCGCCGATGGGGAACAGGGCTGAACCCACCTGCTTCGGCGAAAGCATGCACAAAAAATACGTCTGGTCCTTGGATGTGTCCACGGCGCGCAGCAGGCGCCTGCCGTAGGTGCGCGCATAATGGCCGGTGGCGAGCTTCTCCGCGCCCAGCTTTTGGGCATGCTCGAGGAACGCCGCGAACTTGATTTCGGAGTTGCACAGCACGTCCGGATTGGGCGTGCGGCCGCGGCTGTACTCGTCGAGAAAATACCGGAACACGCGGTCGTAATACTCCTGCTCGAAGTTGACGGTGTAATACGGTATGTCCAGCGCCAGGCAGACGGATTTTACATCCTCGTAGTCCTGCGCGGCGTTGCAGCCCTCTCCGTCGTCCTGCCAGTTCTTCATGAACACGCCCAGAACGTCGTAGCCCTGCTGCTTTAAAATGTGCGCCGCTATGGCGGAATCCACGCCGCCCGACATGCCGCAGACGACGCGTATCTTCTTGTTCTCTCTCAACGCCTATCCCCTTGCTTTTGCTGCGTTCATTATACGTTTTTGCGCCACTTGCGTCAACGCGCCCCGTTCCGCTTGGGTCCAAAAGATGGTATAGTGGACGGGAGGTTTTCGGAGAGGAGAGCCGGGGAACCGATGAGTGACAAAGCGCAGGCAAAGCCGTGCAAGGGCGTAATCAGGTGGGCGGTTGCGATGCTGGCAGCCGTGGCGATGCTGTTCTGGCTGGTCTGGACGTACCCGTTGCTGCGCAGCCGTGTGGTGATGAGCGTGTATTCGGCGCAGCAGTTAAGCGCCAGCGTACTGAAAGAGTGCGGCATGGATATCCGCATCCCCATCGCGGACGGCTGGTATCCCCGCATACTGGTATTCAATGCGAACGGTTTTGCAGCGTGGTCGGGTATCGACGCGCGCATGACGGTGCTGTATACCTTCGGCGCGTTTGACATAAAGACGCGGGCGTCGTTGCTGTACGACCCGGCGAGCGACAAATATTCGGCGTTTTACGGCGCGTACGCGGTCAGGAAAGAAGATGGCGTATTCGGTTTCGGCGAAGACGGTGCGCTGAACCTGGGTGAGATAACGCAGGCGGTGCGGTACGACGACACGCAGTTGGTGCTGGCAAGCCTCGGCTGCAAGGAGCCGGTATTTGAGGTGGAACGCACTGACACAATGCCGGATGCAATCTGCGCGGGCAGCGGCGGCTGGACTCGCATCGACGCCGCGCTGCGGGTAAGCGGCACGGCGCATGCGTACCGGGAGGACAAATTGGCCTACCTGCAGTACGGCGCGCCGCCCCCGTATGCGGGCGAGGATTTCGCCGTAACACAGATGTCCGGGCGGGTGTATGCGAAGTATTTTTCGGAGTTTGACTGCACGGTGATGATGTACTGCCTCGCGCCCGGCATGGAGACGGTAGACGAATGCGACACGCAGGCGCTGCAGAAAGCGCAGGTTCTGGCGTGACAGTAAGTCGGCTACAACCTGGGCCGCCATGTCGATGAGCTCTTTTGCGGGCATGTCGGCGACGCCGGGGATGACGAGGTTGCACCGGGATATCGGGATGAGCACCTTTTTGGCGGGGCTTTCGGCGATCGCGCGGGCCATGCGCGGCGTGATCTCGCCCAGCATGCCGCTGGCCGCGATGATGCCGAGGCCGCCAACGATGACGTCGGCCTCGCGAGCGCCCAGGCAGACCGCGTTCTCGCCCGTCGCGCATGCATGAGCGCCGCTCTTTTTCATCGCAGCGGTGGCCGCCGCGTTGGTGCCGACCGCGGTCAGGCGGATGCGGTCCCCGCATTTCTCGAGCAGTTTTTTTACGATGGCCGCGCCCAGGCCGCCGCCCTGCGCGTCCACCACAACCACATGAAGCATGCCATGATTATATATCATCCGGCACTATTGGACAAGCTGACCCGAGCCGGGGAGGCAAGAAAGCCAGATAGGCGAGATATTTGACCGGCCAAACATTTTTTCTTTGTAAAGGGCAACAATATCATATATAATAAGACATTGGGATATACCGGGATATTTTGGGGCAAATTTTTCACTTTGATATAAGGAGGATTTATCATGCCACTGGTAACAACGACGGAGATGTTTAAGAAGGCGTATGATGGCGGCTATGCGATCGGGGCGTTTAACGTCAACAACATGGAGATCGTGCAGGGCATCACGGAAGCGGCCAAAGAGTTGAGGGCCCCGCTGATTCTGCAGGTGTCCAAGGGCGCACGCGCATATGCCAACCCCATCTATCTGCGCAAACTGGTGGAAGCGGCGCTGGAAGATACGGGCCTTCCGATTTGCCTGCATCTGGACCATGGCGATTCGTTCGAAATCTGCAAGGACTGCATTGATACCGGCTTTACGTCGGTGATGATCGATGGGTCGCACCTGCCGTTTGAAGAGAACATCGCACTGACCAGAAAGGTCGTGGAATATGCGCATGACCACGGCGTGGTGGTGGAAGGCGAGCTGGGGCGTCTTGCCGGCG
>JAAXZP010000116.1 GCA_012719815.1 Christensenellaceae bacterium | reverse complement strand
GATGATCTACGTGGTGGTGGAAGAGCTGATCCCCGAAGCGCAGCAGGGCGAAAAGGGCGCGCACACCGATATCGCCACCATCGGCTGCCTTTTGGGCTTTACGGTGATGATGATACTGGACGTGGCGCTGGGATGATGCGCTGCTGAAAAAATCTGTACCCAAAGCCGGGCGGCCAACAGCCGCCCGATACGTTTTTCTGCTATCTAAAAAAGCCCTGCAATGTTTTTTTGACAACCCAGAATAATACCGGGTCGACAAAAAACGCAATACGCCCCTGCATGTCCCTCCGTAGCGGCTCGGCACCGCCATAGCTTGACACTGTTTACGCCGCCGCGATATAGTAAGCCAAAGCTTTCATCGGAGGTCGTCATGGAATACAGGCGTTTTTCGGACACTTTTGTGATGCGGCTGGACCCCGGCGAGGAAGTCATCGCCTCCATCGGGGCGCTGTGCGAACGCGAAGGCATAAAACTCGGCCGGGTAAGCGGTATCGGCGCGGTCAACGAAGCGACGATGGGGTATTTTGACACCAACACCAAACAGTATTATTCCCGTGATTATGCCGGCATATATGAGATTGCGAACCTCTCAGGCAATATCAGCACCCACGACGGCAAACCGTACCTGCACATTCACGCGGTGCTGGCTGGCGAGGGCGGAACCGCCTTTGGCGGGCATCTCAGCCGCGCAGTCGTCAGCGCGACCTGCGAGGTGTTTATCCGCGTATTGGACGGGCAAGTCGGCCGCTCGTTCTCCGAAGAAATCGGGTTGAATGTGATGAGGTTTCCCGGCTGAAGCAAACGACAAAATCATGGAAACAAAAGGCGATAGTGAGATTGCAACTATCGCTTTTTTGTAGTATCCTAGATATAACCCACGTATTCATATTAATAAAGATTGTCGGAAAGGAGGCCATTCAATAAAGGATCTCCCGCAATCATCCATTTATTATAAGCACATCCTTTATTGAGCTCAAATGAAAATTGTATATGTGATGGACCAGTATGACAACCAGAACAACGGGACGTCCGTCTCTGCGTTCCGCTTTGCAAACTGTCTCCGGGAGAGAGGCCATGAAGTGCGCATCGTGGCCATCGGCAAGGAAGCGCCGGACAAGTATGTCGTCCCAACCGCAAATTTCGGCCCGCTGAATCCGGTATTCCGCGCGCATGGCATGGCGTTCGGCAAACCGGACAAGGCTGTGCTGAAAAAAGCGCTTGAGGGTGCCGACATCGTCCATCTTTTCTTTCCATTCCGGCTGTGCCGCGCAGCACGCAAAATGGCGCGGCGTATGGGCATACCGCACATGGCAGCGTTTCACTGCCAGCCGGAAAACATCACGTATAACGTCGGGCTCAAGCACGTTCCCTTCGCAGCGCATATTTTTTACCTGGTATTCCGGCAGCGGTTTTACCGGTACATCCGCGACATTCACTGCCCGTCGCGCTTCATTGCGGAGCAGCTCAGGCGCCACGGCTATGCAGCCCGGCTGCACGTCATCTCCAACGGCGTGGACGAAGCATTCCGCCCGCTGGACGTTGCAAAGCCGCCGGAGTGGAAAGACAAATTCGTGATACTGATGGTAGGGCGTCTGGCTCCGGAAAAGCGGCAGGACCTCGTCATCAAAGCGGCAATGCGCTCCAAGTACGCGGACCGCATACAGATGGTGTTTCTGGGCAAAGGTCCCAAGCAGTGGTGCTACGCGCGACTGGCCCGCCGCCTGAAAAACTCGCCGGTATTCAGGTATGTCAGCCAGGACGAAATCGTGAAGGTCTACAACCAGTGCGACCTGTACGTCCACGCCGCCGAGGTTGAGCTTGCAGCCATCGTCTGCCTGG
>JAAXZP010000115.1 GCA_012719815.1 Christensenellaceae bacterium | reverse complement strand
GCTTGAGTCCTGCCAGCAGCGCTTCCATCACCTTGCCGAACACGTCGGCGGCGCTGAGGTCTGCCCCGCCCTGCGCCAGCATCGCGATGAAGCTCTTTAAATCCCTGCCGCCCGTCACCGGCGAGAGCGTCTGCGCGTATTCCTGGTAGTACTGCTCCAGCTCGTGCAGGTCCGCGGTGGACAGCGCGTCCGCGATATTGTCGCGTAACTCTTTCTCAATCTCCTCCGCCACCATCCGGTCAATATCGTCGTCGGCCAGCGCCGTGCGCGGGACCAGCGTCAGCAGGAACGGTATCAGCAAAACCCATAGCCACTTTTTCATATGTTTATCCCAGCATTCCCAGCACCAGCGTCAAAAACGACGTAATGACCGGCAGCGACAGCACGATGATGAACACCCGCCCCGCGATCTCCACCTTGGCCGCCAGCGAGTTTTCACCCGTGTCCTTTAATACCTGCACGGCGAACTCGCAGATGTACGCGATGCCGACAATCTTCAGTACAATGGCGATGCTCTCGTAAGGTATGTTGTAGCGGTTCACGATATCCCGCAGGTAATCCACCGCGACGACGAGATAGTCCAGCACATAGATGAATATCACGATGCCCGCGATCAGGCTGACCTGCATGGCAAGCTCCGGCTGCTTCTGGCGTATCGTGACCACCAGCACGCCCACGACGATGCCGATCAGCGCAATGTTGACGATCTCCATGGCTAGTACAGGTTGAATATCCGCCGGACGTTGTCAAACAGGTTGCTGACCAGGTCCACCACCATCAGCAGCACGATGATAAGCCCGGCGATGGTGGCTAACATGGCTATGTCTTCGCGCCCGGATTTTGACAGAAGCACGTTCAGTATGGCGATCAGTATGCCGATCGCGGCAATTTTGAATATCAGATCGATGTCCAAGATTAACCTCCTTTATATCAGCAACAGTGCGATCATCAGCCCGGACAATACGCCGGCAGTGTTGTAAAGCTTTGTTTTTTTGTTCATCTCCTGCTCCAGCGCGGCGATATGCTCCGCCAGCCGTTTTAAAAATATCGCCGCCTGCTTTTCGCTGGGGTTGGCGCACAGCGCCGCCAGCGCGCCGCCGCCTTCCCTCAGAAACTCAATGTCCGCCTTGCTGAGAAAGGCAAGGCCATCGCTGCACATGACAATGCTCTGCGCCCAGATGTCCTCCAGTTTCATCTGGGGTTTTGCCTTCAGCCTGACGGCACACGCGCGAAGCAGCGGCCCAGTCATATCTCCGCGGCATTCCGAGAGCACCCTGTACAGCTCCAGCCCCACGCCCACCACCTTGTCCGAAACCTGGGTCATCGCGGACTGGTATTCGCGGAAGAAGTCCAACCGCTGTTCCAGCCTTTTGGAAAAAAGACGCCCGATGTACGCGCTGATAACCACGATCAGCAGACACAGCGCAAGCTTCACAGCGCCGCCACCGCCTTTCCCGCCGCGAGCAGGAACGGCCTTTCCAGCCGCGGCCTGCCCTTTGCGTCGTGCACCTGCTGGATGGTAACACGCCCGAGCGACGCGGACAGCACCACCCACGCATCGAAAAGCTGCGCTTCGTACACCTGCCGGAAAAACAGCCTGTTGAGCAGCGACTCAAAATCCGGCGCGTGCGCCGTAGCGACCATCACGACGCCGCTGTTGGCCACTTCCTTCAGCGCTTCGAGGTCCTCGGATTTGCCGATTTCGTCCGTCACGATGACGTCGGGCGACAGCGAGCGCAGCGCCATGAACACCCCGACATGCTTCATCACGCCGGATATCACGTCGGTTTCGCGGCCCACGTCGAACAGCGGCATGCCGTAGAGCGAGGCGGCCAGCTCCTGCCGCTCGGCGATCAGCGACACCTTGCAAGGGTGCAGCCCCAGGCCGCTGCCCGCACTGCGCGCGATGTCCCGCGCAATCGTGGTCTTGCCCAGCTTGGGCGACGAGATAATGAGCGTGTTGACAAGCCTGCCGTTATTTGAGATATATGGCAGCAGGTCGCGGCTTATGCCCGTCATCTCGCGCGGTATGCGGAAATTGATGCCGCTTATGCATTTATACGTCTTGAGCCTGCCGTCCGCCGTTATCGCGCTGCCGGACAGCCCGGCGCGTATGCCGCTGCTGAGCGTCAAAAAACCCTGCCTGATCTCATCCTCGAAGGCATAGGGCGACTTGCCGGTGATGGCGAGATACGTCTGCTCG
>JAAXZP010000114.1 GCA_012719815.1 Christensenellaceae bacterium | reverse complement strand
CCACGATGCCTTCCAGCGCAGCCGCCATATCGTTTGCAATGCGGGCGCCCGCCTCGGTCTTGCCGATGGTGCCTTCGATGAGCTCGGTGGTCTCTTTTGCCGCGTTCGCGCTGCGCGCCGCCAGGTTGCGCACCTCTTCCGCCACCACCGCGAAGCCCTTGCCGTACACGCCTGCCCGCGCGGCTTCCACCGCTGCGTTCAGCGCCAGTATGTTGGTCTGGAACGCGATGTCGTCGATGACTTTGATAATCTTCGATATATTGCGCGACGCTTCGCTGATCTCGTCCATCGCCCGCTGCATCGCTTTCATGCTCTCGTTGCCCTTAGCAGCTTCAGCTTTCGTCTGAGATGCCAGCTCATTGGCCTCTCCTGCGCTCACCGCGTTTTGCCGCGTCTGCGACGTGATCTGCGTCACCGCCGCCGTAAGCTCTTCAATGGCGCTCGCCTGCTCTGAAGCGCCCTGCGATATCTCCTGGCTGCCGTCCGACACCTGTTTCGTGCCCGCCGCCACCTGGTCCGCAGCCAGGCTGATCTCAGTGAGCACCTCGTTCATCGAGTCCGCGATGGCGTTGATGGAATCCTTGAGCGCCACAAACTCGCCCATGTATTCCGACTGGATGCTGACGTTTATGTTGCCCTGTGCCATTTCGCCCAGCACCGCCGAGATCTCGCCGATATAACCTTTAAGCGATACGATGGTGCTGTTCAACGAATCTTTGATAAGCTTGTAGTCACCCTTGTAATCGCCTTCAACCATCACGCTCAGGTTGCCCTTGGCGACTTCAGCCAGCACCGCAGAAGCTTCCTGCACCGGCGCTGTCACCGCATCCAGCGTCTCGTTGATACCTTCAACGATTATCCGATAATCTCCTTGATGTTTTTCAGCATCAGCACGGGTTGAAAGATTGCCCTCCAGCGCTGCCTGCGCCAGCATCTTAGAGTCGGCTATCAGCGCCTGTACAGCGTGTACCATAGCGCGGAATGCGGTATACAGTTGGCCTATTTCATCCTTGCTTTCATATTTCGTGTGTTTCACATTGGTATCACCTTTTGCCATCTGTACCGCCACATCCGATAAATGCCGGATGTGCCTGGATATGTAACGAGAGAGCAATAATCCAATCAGCACTGCAATAATGACGCCGATAACAAGGCATCCAAACATTACGTACATGGTCACCGTTGACTGACTATTATTGGCGTCAATTTGATTGACCGCATATTCTTTGTTATAGTTAACAAGTTCATCAATTACGCCTTCCAAATCCTCTGCCAATACATATATCTCTCCCCCATTGCTTAATAAGACAATAGCTTCGTTGCGGCGCGACGTATCCATCCCGATGCCATTCACGAATTCCGTTCGTTTTTCCTCAAATGCCTGGAAGGCTTTTTGAAGATCAGCAAGAAGCTTCAGCTCTGTGGCAGCTTCTTCCGCCGAGTATTTTTCCATAATAGACAAATACTCTGCAATATTATCGTTGATTGCCTGGGTAAGGCTATTCATGTTGCCTATACGGGCCTGTTTGTAAACCAATTCGTCCGTCATAGTCATTTCGAAAAGATTTGCCCGAATCTCCTGAAATGAAGAGCTGATTGCTTCAATATTCCGCAATGCCGTAACCGAGTCCGAATAAGCAATATGGTACGAATCGTTAATTGTTGTCAGGCTGACAATTCCGACTATCCCGATAATCGCTGCAATTAAGGCCACAATTAAGAATCCTGAAACTAACTTTGTGCCAATCTTTAAGTTTCTAAACCACTTCAATTTTTTATTTCCTCCGTCGTCTCAAAGTTTTTTAATCCTGCGTACAGCGACACTCTAGCTTCCTCAAGCTCGTTCTCGCTAAACAGCTTTTCGCAGTTCAGAAGCAGGGCAACCCTGTCTTCCATCTTGCCGATACCGCTCAGATATGCATGGCTTACCTCAGTAAACATGCCTGGCGGCGGCGCAATTTGTTCATCATCAATCGTTTGCACCTCAACCACCCGGTCCACAATCAGCCCCACGGAAAGCTGCTCCGCTTCGATTACGACGATACACGTCCTGTCAGTATAGGTAATGGGAGTTTTCCCGAATTTGAGGCGCATATCTATCACCGGAATGATCTTTCCGCGCAGATTGATGACGCCGCGGATAAAGTCTGGCGTCTCCGGAATGGGATTTATCGGCTGCATAGCTACAATCTCTTTCACAAAACATATCTTAAGCCCGAACATCTCTTTGTCCAGTTCGAACATCAGATAACGGTTTTGCAATGTATCCATTCCATTATCCAGATATTCCTCGTACATTTCCATCTCCTTTCTTTAATTTCATATTTTTCTTTTAATTTTATATATTTGGATAAACTAATTAATTCTAGTTACAAAATCAATAATAATTTAGGGGAAATGTTTCATACCTTCCGTACGTTCGTTCGTAAAGAATATCGGAAGAATGTTTGGAAGTCTTTAATAGAAAAATGAATTATTTGTCGAATTGTTTCAGTTAATGCTTATTATTAATTGGCACATAGACAGGACATGGCCCCTCGCCAGAAGCTCGTCCAAACGGCTTTCCATATCTCATTGTCGTGCCCCTTTACCAGCATCCATTCAAGATACCCTTGTATCATCAGCTGATATGATGCGATAAATGTCTGAAATACGGCCGGGTCTTCCAGCGTTGGATGCGGCTCTCGGATCGTTTTATGAAGCTCTTCCATGAAAGAGTATTCCACCGGCCAGGCATCGCTGCTCAAGTGTTTCGTATCGCCGCTGCCCAGGTGAATTGCAGCTCTTTTCCAAAGCAACAGGCGCCTCCGATCGGAAAATATCTCGGCATATTTCATAAAGAGCCCTTTTAATAGCTCTTCCACCGGTTTTTCTTTAAGATTTATATAAGCATCATAGAGCTCCAAGGCAATCTGACGGTACTGTTCCTTCATGACAGCCCGATACAATTCCTCTTTGCTCCCAAAATGCGCATAGAGCGACTGTTTCTTAAGCCCTACCGCACTGGCAATATCCTGCATCGTCGTCCCTTCATACCCGTAATGTGCAAAGCAGTAAAATGCGGAGTCTTTAATTTGTTCTTTCGTCGCCATCAGTAGGCTCCTTTCTGCTATTTTGTTTTTTTGTGGGTGTTAAATATAATTGCAACTGATATTTTTACAATAACCTATTTTTTCCCACAACACAATTGTCTTCTTTCTCAGTTCATGCAAGTAAGAAACGCAGTAATAAAAAAGGTTTTCTGCCGCACTAGCAGCAGAAAACCGGTTCCTGTTTTGCCGATTATATATCAATACTTCCCAAAGTCATTGTCCGACAGATCAATCCGAATTTCGGCGGGCAGCGCCTCCTGTTTGACTTCCTTCAGAACTGCGGGGCGGGCCGGTTTGGTCACGCTCTCCCGCAGCCGGAACTGCTCCACCATGCTCTTTAAAATCTCAGCCTGGCTGGAGAGCTCTTCCGCTGCGGCGGCTGCCTCCTCGGATGTCGCGGAGTTGGTCTGCACCACTGCCGACAGCTGCTCGATGCCGCGGTTCACCTGCGCGATGGCGGTCGCCTGCTCGCCCGACGCGGCGGCGATCTCGCTCACCAGCTGCGCCGATTGCTCTACGCGCGCCACGATGGAATTCAGCGCATCCGCCATGTCGCTTACGATGCGGGCGCCCGCCTCGGTCTTGCCGATGGTGCCCTCGATGAGCTCGGTGGTCTCTTTCGCTGCGCTCGCGCTGCGCGCCGCCAGGCTGCGCACCTCTTCCGCCACCACAGCAAAGCCCTTGCCGTGCACGCCCGCCCGCGCGGCTTCCACCGCCGCGTTCAGCGCCAGTATGTTGGTCTGGAACGCGATGTCGTCAATCACCTTGATAATTCTCGATATATTGCGCGACGCTTCGCTGATCTCGTCCATCGCGCGCTGCATCGCCTTCATGCTCTCGTTGCCCCGGGCGGCTTCGGCTTTCGCCTGGAGGGTCAGCTCGTTGGCCTCGCCCGCGCTGATCGCGTTCTGCCGCGTCTGCGCCGCGATCTGCGTCACCGTTGCCGTGAGCTCCTCGATGGCGCTCGCCTGCTCAGTAGCACCCTGCGATATCTCCTGGCTGCCGTCCGACACCTGCCGCGTGCCCGCGGCCACCTGGTTCGCCGCCACGCCGATTCTGGAGAGCACCTCGTTCATCGAGTCCGCGATGGTGTTGATGGAATCCTTGAGCGCCACAAACTCGCCCATGTAATCCGACTGGATGCTGACGTTCATGTTGCCCTGCGCCATTTCGCCCAGTACCTCGGATATCTCGCCGATATAGCCGCGGATTGCCCGAAGCGCGCCGCCCAGGTTCTCTGCGATCTCGGCAAACAGCGCGTGCAGCTCCTCAGTATCCGCGTCGCCCGGCGCAACGCTAAGGTCGAAGCTCAGCTCGCCGCGGGAGAGCCGCCGCAGCGCCACCTGCAGCTTGTCCACTTCGGCGGCCTGATACTGCGCTTTCTTTTCAGATACTACCTGCGCCCGCTCGATCGCCTTGAACGCGCCGCGCACTTCGTTGTCCAGAATGCTGGCCAGCTGCCCCACTTCGTCATTGGATTTGACGTTGGAAGGATAGTCCAGATTCCCTTCAGCCAGCGCCCTGGCCAGCGCCGTGGAAGCTTTGATGGGCTTTAATAGCGACGCGGAAACCAGAGTAACTATGACGGCGATTATAATCATTGCAGCCACGACGACAACAATAATCACCAGTGTCGTGCTGTTAACCGTTTCCATCATCTCATCGACCGAAAGGGAATATGCCATGCTCCAGCCGGACGAGCCCGGAATCGACGTATAGATGACTTTACACCTCTGTCCCTTCGTATCCATGTATTCGCCCTGTCCGGATGCGTTGTCTTTGCCCACCATTTCCCGGGCGATGTCATCAAGGCCTAAGTAGCCGCTTTCGTCGGAGTTAAACAGGTTGAGCTGCATCCGGACATCATCGCTGGGATGCGCGATGATCAGCCCGGTGCTGTCCACCACCCAGGCGCGGCCTTTGTCACTGATGTGGATATCGTTGATAATATCGTTGAAAGTATCCAGCAGTATGGTCGCGGCGACGACGCCGATCCGCTCTCCGGCCTCGTTTTTCACCTCATGCGCCACCACGAATATCATTCGGCCCGTCGCGCGGGACTGCACCGGGTTGCTTATGGCCGATTCCGCGCCTTCCGACACGATCTTTTTAAAATATTCCCTGTCTGCAATCGTTCCGTTGTTGCCGAGCGAAGCATAGTAATTGCCCTGCAAATCCGCAAACAGCATCATCTCGAAATCCGACCGCAAACTGCTCTGGCGGGATTTCAGGTATTTTTGGATAGCAGCGATATCCCCCGTCCTAATGATGCTGTTCTCTGCCCAGGTTTTGACGTCGTTTTCCAGACCCTGTATGTAT
>JAAXZP010000113.1 GCA_012719815.1 Christensenellaceae bacterium | reverse complement strand
GCGATTCCGGCGTGGTCCTGTCGGTGGGCAGCGTCTGGTGCCCAATCATATTGACGATGGTGCCTATAAGTCCGGTCTTTTTACCCGCGCTCTCCAGCACCGATTTGATCATGTACGTCGTGGTGGTTTTGCCGTTGGTGCCCGTGATGCCCACCATGCGGAGCTTTTCGTCAGGCCGCCCGTAAAACTCGCGGGAAATGCGCGCCATTGCGCGCCGGTCGTCGGCCACCAGCACCTGGGGCACCGGGATATCCAGCCTGCGCGTCACCACCAGCGCCACCGCGCCGGCGTCCACTGCCGCCCGGGCGTAGGTATGGCCGTCCGCCTTAAAGCCGCTGATGCAGAAAAAGAGCGCGCCGGGCTTCACTTTCCGCGAATCATACGCCACGCTCGTGATTTCCGTCTGGCCGTCGCCCAGAAGCTCCATGCCCTCGCTCAACAAGTCCGCTAATTTCAAAAGTATACCTCCTCGATTTCCCGCGCAGCCCTGCGCGGCCCAACGCACAGCCGCAATTTAAAAACAGGATGTCCCGCAATTTCCTTGAGGATTATATCACAAAGCGAAAGGATTGTAACGCAAATATCGCATGCGGATTGGCTGCCCGGCCCGCAGGCTAGCCGCCGGTGAACTCCACCCTTACCTTGCTGCCCGCCGGCACCATTTCTCCGGCGGCAGGACTCTGATATGACGCTACGCCGCCCCTGCCGGAAATCTCCAGCTCAAGGCCGTATTCGTCCAGTATCTGGGCCGCTTCCATCACCGTTTTCCCCGAGAGGTCCGGCACCGTCACATAGCCGGAGAGGTCGTCGTCACCGTACGGCGTCGTCATATCCAGCAGCACCGCCGTCCCCTTCACCACCGAAACGCCGGGCGCAGGCGTCTGTTTCTGCACCGTGCCCGTGCCGTTGGCAAGGTAATCAAGCCCCGCGGCTTTCAGCGCGGCGATGGCCTCGGCGTCCGTCCTGCCGTACACGTCGGGCACCACCACCTGCTCCGGCTCTCCCGCTTCGCCGTAGTCCTTCGGGATGCCCAGGTATTGCAGCGTCTCCTCCAGCACCTGCCTCACATAGGGCGCGGCCACCACGCTGCCGAAATCCACCGCGACGTTGGGCTCGTCGACGATAAACAGTATCGCTACTTTCGGGTCGTCCACCGGCGCGAACGCGATGAACGACGCGATGTGCTTGCCCTTCATCACCTGGTGGTTCTCGTCGTATTTCTGCGCGGTGCCCGTTTTGCCGCCGATGCGGTAGCCGGGGATGTAGCAGTTCCTGCCGCTGCAGTCGGTGACCACGCTCTCCAGAATGCTGCGCATCGTGGCGGAAGTCTCCGCGCTGATGGGCTGGGAAACCACCTTGGGCTCAAACTTCTCTATATAGTTGCCGTCGCCGTCCGTCATGCCCAGGACGAGCCTCGGTTGATATAAAAAACCGCCGTTCACCACTGCGCTGAATGAGGAGATCAGCTGCAGTGGTGTCACGGCTATGGATTGCCCGAACGCAATGCGGGCGAGGTCACTTTTTTTGACGTACTTCTCCCCCATCACGATGCCAGCCTGGTCGGAGGGGAAGTCGATATTGGTCTTCTGGCCGAAGCCGAACTTGTAGATATAGTCGTAGAAAGTCTCGGTGCCCATGCCGAGGCCCATCTGCATGAACGCCACGTTGCACGAGTTCTGCACAGCCTCGTACAGGTTCTGGTGCCCGTGTGAGCGCGGGAATCGCCAGCATTTGATGAGTCCGCCGTCCACCGTCAGCGTGCCGGAGCAGTTAAACGCCGCACTGGTGGAAATGGTGCCGCTTTCCAGCGCAGACGCGCACGTTACCACCTTGAAGGTGGAGCCCGGCTCGTACACGTCGGTGATCACCCTGTTGCGCGACAGCTCGGTGAGCGTCGAAATATCGTCGCGCGGCGGTTTGTTGAGGTCGTAGTCCGGATAGCTGCCCAGCGCGAGTATGTCGCCGCTGCTCGGGTCCATCATGATGGCGCTGACGCTCTTGGCGTTCTGCTGGACGTAGGCCTGCTCCATCGCTTTCTCCAGGAAGCTCTGCATCACCTCGTCCACCGTGAGCACCAGGTTATAGCCGTCCACCGGCTCGATATACTGCTTTTGCCCCAGCGGCACGCTGCGGCCGTCCCGGTCCGCCTCCGAGATGATCTTTCCGTCCTGGCCGGAGAGGTATTTGTCGTAATAGGCTTCCAGGCCTTCCTGTCCTTTGCCGTCCACCGACGTAAAGCCCAGCGTCTGCGTCAGAAACGCGCCGTTGGGGTAATAGCGCTTCACGTCCACGGTGAAATAAACGCCCGGCAGGTCCAGCTCTCTTAACTTATCCGCTACCGCATCATCTATCTGCCGGGCCAGCCACACCTCCGATTTATTGGCAGTGGCCTTCTCCCGCACCGGCTCCTCGTCCATGCCCAGCGTTTCGGCCAGAATGCTGACGATGGTGTCCACGTCGCTCTTCTTGATCTCAGCCGGGCGCAGCACCACCGTATCCGCGTTGGCGCTCTGGGCAAGCACATTGCCGTTGCGGTCCAGTATATTGCCGCGCTTCGCGGAAACCACCAGCTTGCGGGTCTGCTGGAGCAGCGCCTTTTCCTGCAGCGTCTCGCCCTGCACAAAGACGATGATCGCCATCTTCACCGCGATGGCCAAAAACAATATAATGACCGCCGTCATCAGCACCAGCAGTCTCTTTTTGGATTTGAGGGTTGGCAGTGGCACGCCGCCACGCTCCTTCCGGACCCCCCTGACCGGTTGCCTGTTTGCCATTGGCCGTTTAGTCGATACCTATCTTCTGTTCCGGCGTCGGATACGTCATCCCCAGCTCTCCCACTGCCTTTTCCTGCACCTCATTCAGATCGTCTTCCATCTCGATCTGAAGCTGCAGCTCGTCTATCTGGGCTTCCATCGCCGCGATCTGCTTTCTCAGCGTCTCGTTCTGCGTTCCGATAGCGCATACGGCGGCGTATCGGGACACCAGAACGGCCAGCGCGCAAAACGCGATGATCACCACGACAAGGGTGGATACAAGTCCCGCATGGGGCTTTGCCTGCGCCGCCGTCACAGCCTTCTGGGCCGTCCTGGCAACGGGCTTTGCGCCTGGCCGGGCAATCGGCCTCGCCGGCGCTTTGGGCATCGTTTTTACGCCCGCGCCCGGTCTTGTCTGCCTCACAATATCGCTATTAATATATGCGACATTGCCCCGCATCTTGACAGACCGCCGGTCCATAGCCTTGGGCTGCGTCCATTCTTTTGTCCTGCTGACGGCTGCCTGCATCAATCCCACCCCTGAAAAATTCACCCTGCTTGGCGCCGCACTTCAAACACGCGCAGCTTGGCGCTTCTTGAGCGGCTGTTCTGCTCTATTTCCTCGTCCGACGGCAATACCGGCTTTCTGGTGATAACCTTTCCTGCCGGCGCCTTGCCGCACACGCATACCGGAAACTCCGGCGGACACTCGCACGGCTCTTCCAGCTGCCGGAACGCCTGCTTGACGATCCGGTCCTCCAGCGAGTGAAACGTAATGACGGCCAGCCTGCCGCCATTTCTCATCACAGCCACGAAATCCGCAATGGCCGTTTTGATGGCGTCCAGCTCGCCGTTGACTTCGATGCGGAGCGCCTGAAAGGTTTTCCGCGCGGGATGCGGCCCGTCCCGGCGCGCGCCTTTCGGGACCGCTTTCTTGATAACCTCTACGAGATGGCCGGTGGTTTCAATGGGCCGCTCGCTGCGTTCCCTCACAATAAACTCAGCGATCCGCGCGGCCCATCTCTCCTCACCGTAATCCCGTAAAATCCGTTCAAGGTCTTGCTGCGAATACGTGTTGACCACGTCCGCCGCGCATATCTTATCTTTTCTGTTCATGCGCATGTCAAGCCTTGAATCCTGGTTATATGAAAACCCCCTGTCACATTGGTCCAGCTGGAACGATGAGACCCCAAGGTCCAGCACCGCTCCGTCTATCCCATCTATATCAAGTCCGCGAAGTATGGACCTGATGTGCCGAAAATCGTCGTGGACGCATATCAGGCTGTCTCCGAAAGCCTTCAGGCGCTCACGCGCCCTTTCCAGCGCATACTCGTCCTTGTCGATGCCGATCAGCCGCCCGCCGGGTGTGATCTCTTCGAGTATTTTCCCGGCGTGGCCGCCGCCGCCCAGCGTTCCGTCCACCACCGTCATGCCGGGCGCAAGGCGCAGATACCGCACCGTCTCGTCCAGCAATACCGTCCTGTGCTCCATCGGTTAAACACCGTAAGGCCCGAGGCTTGCCGTGAAGTCGTCGCTGCTCATCTCCGCCGCCATTTCCGCTTCCCACTTCTCCCTCGGCCAGATCTCCGCGCGGTTGGACGCGCCGATCATGACGACTTCCCTGTCGATGCCCACTCTGTCGCGCAGGTGCTGCGGCAGGAGCACGCGGCCCTGCTTGTCCGGCTCGCACTTGCAGGCGTTGGCGAACACCATGCGCACATAGCGCTGAGCTCTCATGTCCGACTGCGGGATGGCGTTCAGCTTGTCCGCGAACTTCTGCCATTCCTCCTCGGAGTAAACCGAGAGATAATCGCCGCTTAAGTACGTGATGTAGAACGGATCGCCCAGCTCCACCCTCAGCTTGGAGGGTACAGCCAGACGGCCCTTCTCATCCACACTATGGTAGTATGTCCCGATCAGAGTTCCCTTCACGGTTTGCTCCCCTGCAGCCGGACTTTCAAACCTGCACCGGATTCCATTCTGGTATATATATACCCACTATATCACCACTTGAAACCCGATGTCACCATTCTCCCCCATTTTTCCCCACCTGTCAACTAGTTTATTCGTTATCAATCAAAGAAATCCTTCTGAATTTTAAAAGAAACGAAACAAAAAATTCAAAATTGTGGTTGTCATTTCCGCAGCCACAATATATGGTGGAGAACATATTTTTGCCGGAAATGTGTTTGCATAAATATAAAATTTTCGGAATGGTGCAGCCGGCCTGCGCTATGGTATATTAATGAAAGAAACAGCCCTGCTGGCAAAACGCATAACCCTTCAAAGGAGAAGTTTGCGATGAACGATATAATCGACGTGGCGGTTTTAAATGAAAACCCGGCGGGCGGGGCTGACGGCGGCGATAAAAAGCCGCGGAGCCGAAGAACCAGGCTCATCATCCGCATCGCGGCGGCTGTGGTGCTCGCCGCGGTGGGCGTCATAGCGCCGATGCTGGTATATACCGGCGGGCCGGCGGCGCTGACGTTTACGGTGTTCTCCAGCGGCGCCGCGGAAGTGGTATTGAAGCCCGGCGTCGAGACGGCGCTCAACGCATTTCTGGCCTCGGGCGACGACGTGCCCGGATATCCGCTGCGCATCGCCGCGGACGACGCGGATACGGTCAGCGTGTCGGTGGACGGCGGGTCGCTCTTTACGTGGAGCGCGCCGGATAACGTCAAAACCGACAGGGGCTCCTCCTGGGACATAAAGCCGGGCGAAACGGTATTCTGGTCGCCATATGTCCGCTCCGACGCACAGGCCGAAGCAGGCCCCGTCCCTCAATGCACGGTGACCGTCACGGCGCGCCGCAATGGAACGGATACGGCGCAGGCACGGCTCATCGTCCGCCAGACGGGCGATATGGCTTACAGCATCACGTTACTTGCCGGCGAATAACCAACCAGCAAAAAAGGCGGCTGAACCGCCTTTTATGTTCGCTATTATATCTGAAATCCGCGCCGTTACGCCACGACGTCGCCCTTGTAGCTGATCAGCGCGGCGCTCAACACGCCGGGAATGGTGGAGAACGAATCGATCATGCCGGCTTCGTTCTCGCGGATGTTCATCTCGATGTTGAGCTCGACGATGCCTTCCGATACGATCTTGGATTTCAGCCTGCCGGGAGGCATCTTGCGCAGCAGTGCCTGCACCTCTTTCTTGCAGCCTTCCTCAAACCGAAGCACCAGCATGAACGGGAAGTGCTTCTTGGACTTGAACAGGTTCCATATCAGCAGCACCACGCCGATGAAGGCTGAAGCCACCGCCGCGACGGAGAACATCCGCGCGCCCAGCACAATGCCGGCCGCAATAGCCCAGAACATGAATATCGTATCCAGCGGATCCTTGATCGCGGTCCGGAAACGGACGATGGACAGCGCGCCCACCATACCGAGCGCGACGAGCAGGTTGGTCGCAATGGGCATAATCACCATCGCCGTCACCATTGTCAGCATGACCAGCGCCGTACTGAAGGCTCTATTAAATATCACGCCGCTGAACGTCAGCCGGTAGATCAGAACGATAAACAGCCCCAGCACAAACGCCAAGCCCAGCGTCAGCAGCACTGTGGGCAGGTTCAGCTCTGTCGGCATCGTAAAGTTTTCCAGTACTCTTCTTCTAATAATATCAGTACTGCCCATAAATCTATATCCTCCTAATCAAACTTCCTGCATACCACATATTTGGATACGGCGCTTCGCGGTGCCGCGTTCACGTTATTCAGCGCCGACTGGATAAACGGCGGGAGGTATTTGTTGAACTTGACCTCCAGCACCATCGTCCCCGGTTCCAGCACCGATACCACCGGCGCTTTAGGATCGAATATGTCCGTCAGCATCAGGCTCGCCCGGATGTTCTTGTCGAACGTGACGCGCACATTCTCGAACGGCGACACGTAAGCTTCGCGGTAATAGTCCACGGTGACGCGCGGGCGCAGCATGCTGTTTTTCATCAGCAGATATATCTCCCGGGCCAGCGGTTCCTCGCGGCCCAGCAGGCAGTCGCAGTCCCCCGCGATCAGCGCCTCGCATTCCTCCCGCGAGAGCCTGATGCTGGTTTTGGCGATATACTGCCCGCGCTTCATCTTCTTTTCAAACTTGATGACTTCGTCCGAGAAATCATAGATCCGTATCCGGTACTTGTTCCGGACATCATATCCGGCCATCTTTTCCACCAGCGCCGTCTCATAGGCGTCGTCGAAATACAGGCTGCGGATATGATAATCCCCGTTTGGTCCGGCGTGGGGGTCCAGCGGCATCAGCGCCTTGAGCACGCCTCTCAGCAGCGCGTAATCGCGGTAGTTGATGTAGTATTTCAGCTCGTGCCGAAAAGCGAGCCTGCCGCTGGCGGCGTCGGCCGCACTGGCCGGGCGCAGCGCGACGGACTGCCGCGCCGGCGTCAAATCCTCGTATGCCCTTTCGCGGAGAGACATCTTGCGCTCCCGCTGCAAGGGCTCCGCCAGCTCGCGGGGGCTTGTCCGCGTGCGCGCGGCGGCCGGGCGCGGTTTGGCGCGCTGCTGCTCCCGCTCCGCTCCGAGCACCGGCTCATCGCGGCGCGGCGACGCTCCGCGCACGGGGCGCTTTATGTCAATCGGTATGCTGTCCGCCGCTGCCTCGCGATGGAGGCTCTTCGCCCTGACCTCCGGCTTGCGCGCAGCGTCCGGAGACGCCGCGGGCTTTACCGCCGGCTTTCCGGCTGCCGGCCTGCGGATAGTTTCCTCCTCTCCGAAAACCGTCAACTCCTGCCGGGGAGCGGCCATACGGCGCGAGGGATTGCGTCCCGCCTGACCGGCTATGCGCGGCTCTCCGAAGTCACGGTGCGACAGCGGCGCAATATCCCCGCGTTTGATCAGCGGCTTTTCTCTTTTCAGTTTTTTGAATATGTCGTCTTCTTTTCTGCCCATTATATCCTCGGTTCACAGCCGGCGGTCAGACTGACGGCTGCTTTGGTCGTATTGCAGAGCGCGGGCCCTATGCTGCCGGCTGCTCCGCCCGGAACTGCGCGGCGCCTTCGTCGGTATTGGGGTACCCGGGGCTCGGCGAGCCCTCAGCCCAGCTGCTGCCGTAAGCGCCGCCTTCCATCGCGCGGACCCACGCGGTGTCCGGGCTCATCTGCGCCACGTCCACCTGGTCGACGAGAAGGCCGGCCGGGGTGGACAGCACGATGGTATCCCGGTAGGCGGACACCCGGAAATTCGTGTGTATCGCGCCCTTTTCCAGGTCGGTATTCGCAGCATCCGCGCCGGACGCGAAAACCACCAGATACTCGCCCGGCCCGATGGACACATCGGGGAACCGCCATGCCATCACGTCGGACGGGTCGTCGGACAAACCGTATCCCAGCAGGCTTATCGCCTCGCCGCCCGCGTTGTATATCTCGATATAGTCGCTGTATGCGCCGGTGTTGTCCGCCAAAGCGGTCCTGTTGGACGGCATCACTTCGGTGATCATCAGCGGGGAATCCGCCGCCCTGCGGCTCTGCTCAAATGCGGCAAGGCCGGCTTCGTCGTTGGGAAAGCCCGGCGGCGGCTTGTCGAACACCTGCCACGAGCCGTCCGAAACGCTGCGCCCCAGCGACATGTTCTCCTGCTGCGCTTCGTATTCCACGCTGTCCAGCACTTCCTTGGACATCGCCATCAGATACACGCCGCCTCCCGCCGCGCTCAGCCTGAAATTGGCGTGCAGCGGCTTGTCCGGGTCGCTTATGTTTTTCCCCGCCGCGTACACAATCATGTACCCGCCCGCTTTCAGCGATATGTCGGGCAGCGGCCAAAGAGCTCTCGTCTTGTCGTCGGAAAGCGCCATGCCGGAGAGGCTGACGGCGCTGTTGCCCGGGTTGTAAAGCTCTATCCAGTCGCTGTAATCGCCCTGGTCGTCGGGGAGATACCCGCCGTCGGACGCCATGAACTCGTTGATCACGACGCCGCCGGACGCCGTTCCTGTCCGTACGGGCGCGTCAGGCGCGCTCGGAGCCTCGCCTTCCAAGTGCAGCGCCAGCATCACCGCGCCCGCACCCAGCGCCAAAACGGCCACGAGCATGAGGATGTATTTTAACGCTTTCAACGCAAGCTCCTCGCCTTTCCGTGTAAAAAACCGCGTAAAATCACTGTCACTGATTTTACCATGCTAAAAAGACAAACACAACTCATTTTATCCTCTTTGCGCCGCGCCCTGCGGATTCCGCCTTCAATACATGAATATATGACGCCTGCATTGCCCTTTTCGTTCCCTTTTATCCAAAAAACCGGTTGCTCCGGTTTTTTGCGGGCGCCACGGCTCACCCGGCATCCTCCAGGAAGCCGTCCACATCGAAGTTTTCGTCCGCGCGGCGGAATACGCCGATGTTGTCCACCAGCAGCCGGTTTCCGTCCACCACGAAGTCAAACGCGCGGCCGTCCTGCATCCGGATACGGCCCCTGCCCGTCCTGACGTTGAACGAGTACCGGCCCTCGAAATTGCCGTACGGCGTCTGCGCGTAAAAGCTGCGGCCCGGACCGAAGCGGATCACCTCCCCGCGCTCCTCGCTGTACCAGGTGCCGGTTACGCTATAGTCCGGTCTCAGCAGGCCCGGCCATACGAACAGCAGTACAACAAGGATCACGATCAGCGCGACGGCGCCCGATACGATGCCCAGAATTAACCCCGTCCTGTCCGCTTTCACCTGCGGCGCGCCAGGCCCGTACGGCGGCATGGCATATCCCTGCGGCGCTGCGGCGTAACCCTGCGGCGGGGCGGGCAGCATCGGCTGCCCGCAATGCTGGCAGTAAGCCGCACCGGGCATGACCGACCCGCCACATCTCGTACAGAACATGGATTTATTCCTCCGTCAAAGCTCTCTCAATCATCCTGCTTATAACTCTGATGCTTAAATACAGCCGAAGAATCCCAGGTTGAGTTTCCCCGATAGCACTTATCGTAACGCTATTACTTATTGGCCAGTGACCATATCAGGGCATGGGCAGATATGAGTTTCGCCCAACCGGGCTAAATTACTGCAGCCCCAGAATTAAAAATACTGCGATGAGCGCCACCACGATGGCGCCAAACACGATGAGCACAGTCTTGTTGATTTTAAACTCACGGCTGGCGGGCGATACGCCGGGAAGCAGCGCCAGCCCGCAGTCGGGACAGACTTTCTTGTTTTTGGGATAGTTCTTACCGCATTTCTTGCAATACATACCAAAACCTCCGCATTTTGTATTGGTATTTTACCACAACGCTAAGGCTTATCCAACACAAATAATTGATTCCCCGGCCCGGGCAGGAATAGTCGGGCTCAAAATCAAATAACAGCAGTGACGCGCAAAAAACAGGCGGTTTTCGGCCAATATATTGTTGCAAAACACTTTGGGCTGTGTTAAAATACCCTTCTTTATCGAAACCGAGAACAAGTTATGGAGGATGACGACTTGCCTAATATCAAATCTGCGGAACGGCGCATGCGCGTGGAAGCCAAAGCCAAACTGAGAAACCGCATGATAAAGTCCGAACTGAAGACGATTTCCAAGAAGTTCAAGGCCGCGGTGGAAGCTGGCGACAAGGAAGCCGCGCTGGCTCTTTTCAGGGAATATACGGGCGCTCTCGACAAAGCGGCGCTTAAGGGTACGCTGCACCCCAACAACGCGAACCGCAAGAAAGCCCAGATTTCCAAGATGGTATCCAGCATCACCGCTTAACCGCTTTAGCGGCTGACGCTTTAGCCTACAGTCTATAGACTGCGGGCTTTTTTGTGTTGTTTTCTATATGGCGTATATGCGCGCCAGCGTCTCGGGCAGCGCCAGAGCCGGGTCGCGCAGGCCGCTTTTAATGCCGTAATCCAGGTCCGCCAAGTCCATCAGCGCCTGCCTTAAATCCTGCTGCGTAAAGCGCGCGCACTCTTTGGCCAGCATCTTAACCGCATACGGCTTCATCCCCAGCTTCTGCGCGATGGTTCCCTGTCCGAAGCCCGCGTCCAGCATTGTCTTTACCTTATACATGTCGCGCATCTTGCGCGCAAACAGGCCGATGAGCATCTCGGGCCGCTCGTCCTGAAGCAGGTCGTCCAGCATGGCTCGAGCCATATTCGCCTGCCGGTTCACGAACAGCCGGTGGATCTCAAACACGTTGTACTCCAGCGTTCGCGCCGCGCAGGCGCTTACATCCTTAGCCGTAATCTCCCTGCCGCCGGTGTACACCGCCAGTTTGGCAACTTCGTTGGCCAGCGCGTAATAATCGCAGCCCACCAGGTCGACCAGAAGCTGCGCCGCAACCCGGCCGATGCGCGCGCCCTGTTTCTTTGCCTGCTCCGCCACAAAGCTGACGCAGCCCGCCGGATTGGGCTCGGGAAACTCGCGCACAGTGCCCAGCTCCGCCGCGCGCTTGTATAGCGTCCGCCGCTTGTCCGGCGCTTCGGCGACGCACAGCGCCAGCACCGTAGTGTCGGGCAAACGTTCCAGATAGTCCGCGATTTTCTTCGCTTCATCCTTGTCGCCCGCCGCCGTCAGTGCCGTGCAGTCGCGCACAGCCACCAGCCGCACGGGCGACAGAAACGGCACGGCGGCGCACGTCTCAATCAGCTGGTCCGCAGGCGGCATCTCGCTGAACACCGTCACATTGAGATCTTCCATCTGTATGTCCAGCGACGCTTTCAGGCGCGCGAAGCTCTCCCGCACCATGTAGCTCTCGCCCGCGAACACATATACATTACGCTTCATGTCTGCCCGTCACCCAACGCATTCACCCGTATATCCTTGTCGATATAGAATTCCACCGCATAGCTGTCCCGCGTCACGAACACCTCGCCCGAGTAATCCCCGAGGTTTTTCAGCGCCAGAGGGTGCGGATGCCCGTAGCTGCTGCGGCCCGCGCTGACCACGCTGTACGCGGGCTGGAGCGCCTCCAGCGGCAGCCGGTACGACGAATATTTGGAGCCGTGGTGCGCCGCCTTGTAGTTATCCACCGGCCCGACCCCGGTCAGCACCGCCGTCTCCGCCGCGCCGCCGATATCGCCGGGGAATAAAGCCCTAAAGCCCCGGTACTCAACCAGCAGCACCAGCGAGGCTTCATTGGCGCTCTCCGCTTCGGTGTCCTCGTACGGGTATAATACCACGGCGCGCGTCTCATCGTCCAGCAGCACCACGTCGCCCGCGGTCAGCGGCACCACGTCGGCGCCCGGCATGGCGGCGGCCACTTTCCCGGCCTCCTGATACGAGCAGTACACCCGGCGCAGCCGACCCGCTTTATGCAGCGCAACCAGCCCCGCAAAATGGTCGTCGTCGGTATGGGACACGAACGCGGCTTCCGGGCTGATGCCGCGGCGCACTGCGAAATCCACCATCTCTTCGGCGCTCTCCGGACGGCCGCCGTCGATGAAGTAATCGTCGCCCCGCGCGGTGCGAAGATAGGCGGCGTCCCCCTGCCCCACGTCCAGAAACACCAGGTACATGCCGGCGGGCCGGGCCAGCAGCAGCGCCGCCAGAGCCGCGAAAGCGAGAGCCGTGCCCGCCGCGGCCTTGAGCCGGACGTCTGCCAGCACGTATTTGGAGCCGAGGAACAGCAGCGCGTAGCATGCGAGCACGATATACCACGGCGGCGACGGCACGGTGATCGCCATGCCTGGGAGCCCTGCCGCCCAGCCGATCACCGCCATCATGCCGCGTATCATCACCATGGGGATATAGGCGACAACGGCGGCAGCCGGCGCGAACACGAGACCCATCAGCGTGCAGGCAAACACCAGCGCGATGGCGGCGCTCGCCAGCGGTATGACGAAAATATTGAGCAGTATGCTGAAAACCGTGATCTGGTTGAACGATGCGGCGAGCACCGGCAGCGTGCCCGCCGTCGCGCCCACCGAAGCGGCCGCCGCCCGGCAGCCCCAGCCCAGCAGCCATCCAATGCGGCTCGGCAGCCCGCGCGGCAGCCGGCGCAGCAAAAACCGCTGCAACTGCCACCCCAAAGTCAGTATGCCGAACACAGCCCCGAAGGACAGCTGGAAACCGGCGGTAAACAGGTCCAGCGGGCGCATCAGCAGCGACACGATAAACGCCAGCGCCAGGCCGCTGAGCGTATCCGGCTGGCGGCCGAAATGCCGGTGAAGCAGCAGCGCGGCTGCCATCACCGACGCGCGCACGATGGACGGCGACAGGCCGGTCAGGCAGGCGTACGCTGCGATGAAAGCCAGCGTCGCGATGAGCCGCAGTCCGCGCCCCAGTCGGATCAGCCGGAAGAAGCCGTACACAGCGGCGATCAGTATGCTCGCGTGCAGCCCCGACACCGCCAGCAGATGCGCCATGCCGGTGTCCTTGAACGCTGCGTACGTGACGTCGTCCAGCTCCCGCTTGTCGCCCAGCAGCAGCCCCTTGGCGATGGGCGCCACATCCGGCTCAAACACGCGGTCCATCACGCCGCCGATATAGCGCCGCGCATCCGCCATCGCCACAGCGAAAGACGGCGCATAGCCCGTTATTTCCACGGATTCGGCGTACGCTTTCACGTGCACGCCCTGCGATTTCAGGTACAGCCGCTCGTCGAAGCCGCCGGGATTGCGCACCCCGTCGCATTAATTTTATGCAGCGCCTATACAAAAGGCTTTTCGGTGTTTTTTTCCGATTATAATTGCATTTTTTCGTCATTATGTTCATCCATATTATACACTATATTCATTAATATACACGTACTGTACAGCCAAAATTATAACACATATCACACGAAATATCACACGAAACTGACCCACCCAAAGCATCATTCACAGACACGCAAAAAAGAGCCGGTTACCCGGCCCCTTGATGCATTCGTTTCAGAATTTCTTCGCAAACAGCTATACGCTCCTTCACCTTGTTGCTCTCGTCCTGTTTTTTTTCAAGCCTCAAGATGTCGGCCTGCATCGCTGAAATTTGCGCGGATGTTTTACCACTCCAGCGGGCAACAAGCGCCACGTTCACGGATATTGTGAGTATGAACCCGCATATTGTTATGACTGTTGAAACATCCATGCTGCCCCTAGCCTTTCCAGACCAGCCCCAGCGCAGTCGTTGTCTGCTTGCCAACGATGCCATCCACTTTGAGCTTGTGATCTTTCTGATATTTCCGCACGGCATTGCGTGTCTGCGATCCGAAAATACCGTCAGCGCCCCACTTGCCGAGATCATATCCGAGCATCATGAGCTCCTGCTGCACCAGCCGCACATCCTCGCCCTTCTTGCCCTTCTTGAGCAGGCGGCTTATGACATTGTTGTCATCAGCGATAAACGCATTGAGCCTGCCGTACCGGTTCCAGCCTTCTTTAGATATGGATTCACGCACAACGCCAACGTCACGGCCTTTCGCGTGTACCACCGTGCCGTCGCCCATGTAGACGCCGACGTGATACATCTGATTCTTCGTTGCGTATTTCTTGAATACAAGATCGCCGGCGCGAAGTTCAGACTTATCAATCTGTATGCAATAATCGAAGAATATGCCGTTAGCTGTCTTGTCCTTCGATTCCAGCTTTTCGTCCAGCAGATGCCGGATGATAAGCCCGCTGCAATCATAGGCCCGGAGATTTATGAAACCTTGCTCAATGCGTTTACCCAGCAAGGCCTTGACGCGCTTAATATTGTTCGCGTCATAGTGTTCCCGCTTTGCAATCCACGAATCGGTAATCTGATTGAGCGTTTCGC
>JAAXZP010000112.1 GCA_012719815.1 Christensenellaceae bacterium | reverse complement strand
CGGAGGTCCTCTTCGGTTGATATATTATATACTCTGCACGCCGTTTTGTCCACGGTCTGTTTGCCCGCGGCTTATTTGCAGCAGAGCTCATACGTTTCCTGTGCGATCTCGAATTCTTCGTTTGTGGCCACGCACCAAATCTCCACCCTGGAATCGTCGGCGGATATGCGCATCTCTTTGTCGCGTCCCTTGTTGCGTTCGGGATCGAGCTTGGCACCGAGGAATTCCAGGCCTTCCGTACACAGCTTACGAACCCGCGCGTCGTTCTCGCCGATACCTCCGGAAAATACGATTCCGTCGAGCCCGCCCATTGCAGCCGCATAGGCGCCGATGTACTTCTTCACGTTATAGCAGAACACTTCCAGCGCAATTTTGGCGCGCTCATTGTTATTTTCGGCGGCAGCCCAGAGATCTCTGAAGTCGCTGGATACGCCCGAAAGGCCGAGCATGCCGCACTGCTTGTTCATATAATTGCTCATCTGATCGGGCGTTAAGTTCATCTCTTTCATCAGATACGGCACAATGGCCGGATCGATATCGCCGCAGCGCGTGCCCATCGGTACGCCCGCCAGAGGCGTCAGGCCCATCGAGGTATCGACGCACTTGCCGCCGTCGATGGCGCACATGCTGGAACCGTTGCCCAGATGGCAGGTGACGAACTTGAGGTCCTTCTTGTCCCTGCCGATGAGCTTCGGAAAACGCGAAGACAGGTATTTGTGCGACGTGCCGTGGAAGCCATAGCGGCGGATGCCGTACTTCGTATACGCCTCATAGGACAGCCCGTAGAGGTATGCCTTTCTCGGCATCGTTTGATGGAACGCCGTATCAAACACGGCTACCATCGGCGTATCCGGCATGTTGGCGCGGCAGGCCTCAATGCCCATAAGGTTCGCCGGGTTATGCAGCGGACCGAACTTGATGCAATCCCTGATCGCGGCGATGACGTCGTCGTTGATGATAACGCTCTGCGTAAACTTGTCAGCCGCGTGCAGCACGCGGTGCCCCACAGCGTTGATCTCCTTCATATCCTTGATCACGCCGTATTCCGGATCCGTCAGCGCTTTGAGCACGAGCTTCATCGCTTCCAGATGGCTGGGCATGGGCTCCGTGATGACCAGCTTCTCCTTGTCCTTGGCGGAGTGAGTCAGCATGGAACCTTCGATGCCGATGCGCTCGGCAAGCCCTTTTGCGATGATTTCAGAGCTTTCGATTTCAAACAGTTGATACTTCAGCGATGAACTTCCTGCGTTGATGATGAGAATGTTGTACATAATGCCTCCTTTATCCTTGAGCCTGCACAGCCGTAATGGCCACCACAGAAACTATATCGTCCACACTGCACCCGCGCGACAGGTCGTTGACCGGAGCGGCCAGCCCCTGGCAGATCGGCCCTATGGCTTCAGCCCCGGCCAGGCGCTGCACCAGCTTGTAACCGATGTTGCCCGCCTGCAGGTCCGGGAATATCAGCACGTTGGCATGGCCCGCCACCGGGCTGCCGGGCGATTTTAACTGCCCGACGGAAGCGACCAGCGCGGCGTCCGCCTGCAGTTCGCCGTCCACCATCAAATCCGGCTTCATCTGCTTCACCAGCTCCGTGGCCTGCCGGACCTTGTCCACCAGCTCGTGCTTGGCGCTGCCCTTGGTGGAGAACGACAGCATCGCGACCTTGGGCTCCATGCCGGTCAGCTGCGCCGCCGTCTTGGCAGTGGACACCGCGATCCCTGCAAGCTCTTCCGCGGTGGGATTGGGGTTCACGGCGCAGTCGCCGAACACCATCACGCCGTTATGGCCGTAGTCGGCGTTTTTCAGTATCATGATGAAACAGCTGGAGACGACCGAGATGCCGGGGGCGGTTTTGATTATCTGAAGCGCCGGGCGGAGCGTGTTGGCCGTTGTGTTAATAGCGCCGGCCACCATGCCGTCTGCGTCGCCTTTTTTGATCATCATGCATGCGTAGTAGAGAGGGTCCAGAACGGTCTTGAGCGCCGTTTCGGGTGTGACGCCTTTGTGCTTGCGAAGCTGGTAGAAAGTGTCCGCATAGTCGTTGAGTTTATCAGAAGTGGCGGGGTCTAAAATGGTGACTCCTAAGCTCTCGATATCCGGTGACTGTTTCCTCACCTCGTCCGGGCTGCCTACAGTATGACTTTGGCCAGCCCCTCCTTTGCGATGATGGCGGCTGCCTGAACCGTCCGTTCCTCCGTGCCTTCGGGCAGTACGATGCGTTTCAGGTCCGCACGCGCCTTACTTTTAATTTCGTCCATGAGTCCCATCTTATCCCCATGCTCCCTTCCATTTAAAAAAATTAAAATAAATCATACGGCTCATGCTATAATTGGGCCAAAGGTTATTATATATAAAGTTGTAACATTTGAAAAGGACAAATTATGCGAATTTGCGGTATTGTTGCAGAATATAACCCTTTTCATCAGGGACATGCTTATCACATCGAGCAATCGCGCCGTTTAACCGGCGCCGATATCGTCGTGTGCGTGATGAGCGGCAGCTTCGTGCAGCGCGGCGAGCCGGCCATATTCGACAAGTGGACGCGGGCGGCCTGCGCCATCGCGGGCGGCGCGGATGCCGTGATCGAACTGCCGCTGTTATCGGCCATACAGAGCGCCGAAGGCTTTGCGTCGGGCGGCGTCCGGCAGCTTGCCGCCGCGGGCATAACCGACCTCTGTTTCGGCTGCGAAACCGACGATATGAAGCTGCTGTCCGACATCGCGGATACTGTCGCGGACGAGGACGAAGATTTCAAGCGGCAGCTGTCGGAGCGGCTGGCCGAAGGCCACAGCTTCGCCCGGGCGCGCGCCGGAGCCGCGGGCATGCCGGATATCGCTTCCATGCCGGGCGCGATACTCGGCGTGGAATATTTAAAGGCTATTCGCCGCGGCTTCCCGCATATCGTGCCGCACGTCGTGCTGCGCCAGGGCGCGGGCTATCACTCGGACGACATCAGCGCCTATCTGCCCAGCGCGACCGCCATCCGCAAGGCTCTTGCCGAAGGGCAGACGGAGCAGGCGCTCGCCGCCATGCCGGAGCGCTGCGCGGACATCGTCCGCCGGGCGCTCTCCGAAGGGCTGACGCCCGTGTTTCCCCATGCGTTCGACGCGGTGCTGCTGCATACGCTCAGGCTGCGCGGCCCCTCATATATCGCCTCGCTGCCCGACGTTTCAGAGGGGCTGGAAAACCGCATATTTTCGGCGGCGCAAAACTGCCGCACCCGCGAAGCGCTGATCCAGTGCGTCAAAACCAAGCGGTACGCGTATGCGCGCATCTCGCGCATACTGCTGTGCGCGCTGCTGGGCGTCACCAGGGATATGGTAGTGGCGCATAACGCCGCGCCCGCCTCCCATGTGCGCGTGCTGGCCGTGCGCGACGCCTCGGTGATGTCCGCCCTGGCCAAAGCGGCTTCCGTGCCGCTCATCACTTCCGCCGCGTCCCCGCTCTACCCCGCTCTTGACGCGGCCGCCACCGGCGTCTGGGCGCTGTCGCAGACCGCACCGCCGTACGACAAAGCCGATCGGGATTTCACGCAGCGCCTGCTCATCTGACAGGTTTTCCCTTTTGCATACCGCGACCGGCCTTCTCATATCCATGATTATAGG
>JAAXZP010000111.1 GCA_012719815.1 Christensenellaceae bacterium | reverse complement strand
TCGGATGCCAGAAACACGGCCACCTGCGCTACTTCGTCCGGCGTGCCCATGCGGTTCATCGGGACGTCGCTGGGGTCTACCTGCGTGCCCAGCCGTTTTGTCATATCCGTTGCGATGATGCCGGGCGATATTGTGTTGACCGTGACCCCCGAATCCGCGGCGTATTTCGCGAGCACTTTGGTGATCATGATCACGCCCGCCTTGGACACCGAGTAATGCGCGCCCGCGTACCTTGCGCCGCGTTCCCCGGATATGGACCCCAGATTGATGATGCGCCCGCGGCGGCGTTCCATCATGCGCGTAAGCGCCGCCTGGCTCAGGAAAAACGTGCCCCGGCAGTTGACGTCCATCACGAAATCCCATTCTTCCGGCGTCATGTCCGGCAGGGGCGTGGTGGAGGTGACGCCCGCGTTGTTGACCAGTATGTCCAGCGGACCCAGCTGCGATTCCACATCATCCACAAACGCCTTGAGCTTTTCGGCCTGCCGGATGTCCACAACAAACGCGCGGCTTTTAACGCCCATGGCCTGCAGCGCTTCTGCGGTGTCCTGCGCCGCCTGTTCGTTGATGTCCGCCACCGCCACGTTCGCGCCTTCCCGCGCCATGGCTATCGCAATGCTGCGCCCGATGCCTGCGCCGCTTCCGGTGACCAGCGCATTTTTTCCTTTCAGTAACATGCTTTTTCCTCCTGCAGCCCTGCGGCTGTACATCTCCCTGTCCGGCTCCTATGCCCGGCTCAATATTTCGTCTACCTGCGCCTGCGCGCGGTCCATGATCTGCTGCGCCGGTTCTTGCGTTTCGATGAGCTCTATCACCATGTTGTCGATGATGCCGCTCACCGCATGCCACTGCGGTATGCGGGGGAGAGTGCGCGCGTAGCTGTGTATCTGCTCCATCCGGCTGTAATAAGGTATCACCGCGTTAACGTGCGGATCGAGCCATGTGGACCGGCGGCACCCGATGGCGCCCTTCATCGGCAGTGTGGCGTCGTTTTCCCGCGTCACAGCATTTTTAATATAATCGTAGGCGATCTGCTTATGCGCGCTTTTGGCGCTTACTGACCATGTATAGTACACGTTCAGCGATACGGGCTTTGCGTATCCGGCGGCGTGCGGCACGGGGGCTATGTCGACACAGCCCTTTGCCGTGGAGCCTTCCACCGTTTCGCACATCGTCGCGAAGCCGAACCAGTTTACCATCATGGCTACTTCGCCGCGCGCGAACGCCCAGCATGTGCCGATGGACTCCAGCTCCCGGCTGCGGGGGTGGATAAACGGCTGAGCCAGCAGTTCCCGGTAGGCCGTCATGGCCGCCACCGCCTCCGGCGAATTCAGGGTGAGTTTTCCGCTCGGGTCCACGATATCGCCGCCGCGGCTCCACACCTGCAGCGCGAAGTCGAATACGTTGTTGTGGCCGTCGGGGTACAGCGCGAACAGCGTTCCATACATGTTCTGCTCCGGGCGGTTGAAAAACTCCGCCGCCCGCGCGAACTCTTCCCAGGTTGCGGGCACGGTGAGCTCTGCGCCGTAGCGCTTCCGAAACGCCGCTTTTTCCGCGGGAGATTCAAACAGGTCCTTGCGGTATATCAGGCATTCGGGACCGTCGTGAAAGGGAATGCCCGCCACGCCGTCCGGAAATGTCTGCAGCTTCAGCAGCGCGGTCGCCCAGCCTTCCGGATAATCCTCTGGCGGGTCGCTCGCGATGTAGGGCGCCAGGTTTTCCAGGCAGCCCTTGCTCCAGCACTCAGCCAGCCAGTCTGTGTTGACATGGGCCACGTCGAAATCGCCGATCAGTATGGCCGCGTGCAGCTCGGGCAGCGGCAGCGGCACCATCTCCAGCTCCATGTCCACGCCGGAGCGCTGCTTATACTGCGCCCAGAAATCGCTCACTATCTGCTCAAAAGGCCCGAATTTGCGGACCAGTATTTTTGGTTAATTGTAAAATGAAGTTGGACAGTTGAAGAAGAAAAATCCACAGTGGTATTTCCTCATGGTAGAATGGAGTTCCCACACAACCATCTGCCGCAAGGAGGGCAATCACTGTGGACTGCCAAAATTATATCAC
>JAAXZP010000014.1 GCA_012719815.1 Christensenellaceae bacterium | reverse complement strand
ATACATCACATATGTAATCACATAGATGATCAGGGAAACCAATGGCCTGATAAGCAGTGTAATGCCGACAATGATGCACATTAATACAAAAGCCGTGATGTTCGTCATGACCATCTGTTCGAAGACGACTATTATAATACCCAGCGTAATGATAACAGCCACCAGCATGAACTGCAGCACAAACATAGCCCTGTCGGGTACTGTTTTTTTCCGCAACCTGCGGGTTATAAGCAGAAACACGACCATAACAATGAGCAATACAGAATGGCACCCAATAATCCCCTGCTTCCAGGTTATATCTTCGGATTTCGTGAAAGCAAACAGAAGGATACTGATAATATGCAGCGGAATAGCAATAATGGATATAAGGTATATCCTCCGGGTGTTGATAAGCGCGCACTCATCCAGCACGTTTTTATTGTCAAAAAACGCTTTAATCAGTTTTCTCTTTAAGTTTGTAAATAAGACTGCCAGCGACCGCAATCTGCCGAGTGAGTTTTTTATCTTTACCACCGCCACTCCCCTATTGCTCTAACAATATAATCGGTACAAACACCCAAAACCATTATACTGCCAATGAAGTTTTTCTGTAAAAATAAAACAGCGCTGTCTGCACCATACAGGTGCGGACAAGCGCGAGTATTACCTTGCCAATAGTTAGCACGCGGCGCTTAATGCTTCCGGCTGCGTGCAGGCCACGTATGATACTTTCGCGCGATGTCCATCAGCACGTCCACAATCTCCGGGCAATACAACGTGGCCCTGGCCGCCGCCATCTTCTGGCCCAGCTCCTTGTAGGTCATCTTTTCGCCCGCCAGCATCAGGTCGTCGAAGCCGCGCGCCACAGCCACAATGCGGCTGGGCATCGCAATCGCGTCCTGCCAGGCGTCGTAGCGCTTGTAGAGGTCGATATATAGGTTCTCCATCTGCGCTAGCGAATCGATGCTGCTGATGATCTCACGGCCCACTTCGAAATGGGTGTCGTATATGCGCTGATCCTCCGGGCTCAGCCGCAGCCTTTGAGCCAACAGCCTGTCGTCGATACCGATAAGGCCGATATCCGCGAGCTTCGCTAACAGCTTGATATCCGATATTGTATCCTCAGTGCACATAAGCGCTTTTGCCATATGCACGGCCAGACCCTGCAGGCGCATGACGCGCTTGCCCCAGCCGGTTTTCCGGCTGATGATGGCGTTGATGCAGTCTATCACCGACGGGCCCGTGAGGTGTTGTTGTATGTTCCGCCGCCAAATCAGTTTCTGGTGCGCCCGGTGGTACAGCTGGCTGAAATCCATCTCATATTCAGCGATGGCATAGCCGCAGCTGATTTTTGTCTTGATCAGGTTGAGATACGCGCTGTGCAGCCGGATGTTGGCTTCGCCGACATACGTCTCGATTTCCAGCTGGGTCTTGCCCGTAAAAAGGCAGCAGTATTCACCGCCGCCCGTGCGCCCGATCACATCCGCATCAAAAAAGCATTCCTGAATGACCTGCGCCACGTTGCAGATCATGGTATTGCCCGCCTGAACCCCCAGCGTGCTGCATACTTCGCTGAGGTTGTCGATGCGGAATATCACCAGCGCCAGCGGATACGTGCCAAAGCGCGCCAGCGCGTTGTACTGCGATTCAATACTGCTGAAATTGGCAAGCCCGGTCAGCGGGTCGTGCGTTTCCAGGAACTCCAGCCGTTGTTTCTGGCGGCAGAACGCGTCCATGTCCAGCGCCACGCCGGACGCGAACATCGCGCCATGCGTCCGGTCGATAAGCCCCTTGAGATGATACCTTTTCCAGGCGCCGCTGATGTTGACCTCGAGATCGATGTCCAGAGACTGCCGCCGGCCGGCACCCAGGCCGTCCACGAGCGGGCGCAGCCTTTTCATGCTCTCCGGCGAAATGCGCGTCACCATCTCGCTGAGCGGGAACGACGCCGCGACGCTGCCGTCGCTGTTAAATATGCGGACGTTCTGCGCTCCCCACTCCACTTCCCAGAGCAGCATGTCCGACAGATTGGGCCGCAGGCCGAGATCGTCAAACATGCCCAGCTGTTCATAGTATGTTTCGACCTGGTTATCACTGAAGCCCTCTGAGATGGTGCTGCTCTGAAAGTATGACAAAGTCCTGCCTCCAGCTGCTATTTTCTCACCCAATTAGATAAACCGTTTCGGTACTCCTGAAACAGTGGGCCCGTATGAAGCCGGCAACGTGCAGCGCGTTAATCCGGAAAATTCAGCGCGAATTGGCGCCCCTTAAAGCAGCCCGTTTGCCCTGAAAATAGGATTTCAGCAGACCCGCCGCCTCATCGGCCAATACGCCGCCGGTAACGCGCGGCTTGTGGTTCAGCCTGCCTTCGGCGAGGTTGTAAAGCGAGCCAAATGCGCCCGCCTTGGGGTCGTACGCGCCGAATACCACTTCGTCGATGCGCGCGTTGATGATGGCACCGGCGCACATCGGGCAGGGCTCCAGCGTCACGTACAGCGTGCAGCCCGAAAGGCGCCAGCCGCCCAGTCGCCGGGCCGCCTGTGCGATGGCCAGTATTTCCGCGTGCGCCAGCGGGTTTCTGTGCGTCTCGCGCCGGTTGTACGCCCGCGCGATAATCCGCCCGTCCCTGACGATAACAGCGCCGACCGGCACCTCGTCTTTCTTTGCCGCTTTCTTGGCCAAGGCAATAGCTTCGGCCATAATGATTTCCCGTGTATCCATAGGGGTATTATACCACGCGCCAGTCCGCTGTCACGCACGGCTTTCACGCGGGTAAAGCCCACCTGCATCATACATTTTCCCTCTCGGGTACGGCTTGGCTCATGATATAAATGCCGCTTTATGGAACAAGCCCGTAAAGCGCACATCAATTATGTGATTTTGCTGCTCAAAACGGACATATTATGTGAAAAATTTTCGTTTTGGGCTTGTGGCCCGCGAATAATGGTGCTATATTGAAGCAAACGGGAAACAGGGAGAAAGGCAAGTGAACACACAGAGACGCAACGCCATTATGGAATTGTTGAACAGCAAAGGCGAAGTCAGCTTGAAAGAGCTGGAAGCGCTTTTCCCGACGTGTTCCAGCATGACGCTACGGCGAGACCTCAAATATTTCGAGGAAAACGGCCTGGCAAAACGCACGCGCGGCGGCGCCGTAGCGCTGTCGATGCTGTCCATCACCGCAGAGGACGTCTATTCGCGGCGGGCGCGGGAGAACACCACCGCAAAAACGCTGATTGCCCGCAAGGCAGTGTCCTACATCGAGAGCGGCCGGTCGTACTACCTGGATTCGGGCACCACGCTGATGCTGTTCGCCAAGGAAATCCCCGACGATTATTTCTCGATACTGACCAGCGGCCCCAACATCGCGCTGGAGCTGATCAAGAAACAAAAGCCCAACGTGATGCTGATCGGCGGCGTGCTCAACCGCAATACCATTTCGATATCCGGCGCCAACGCCACCAGCTTCCTAAACGGCGTCAATATCGACACGGCGTTCATGGCGGCCAGTGGCTTTTCGCTGCAAAACGGCTTCACCAGCGGCACCTATTCGGAGTGCGAGCTTAAACAGGAAGTGCTCCGGCGCGCATCGTCCGTCATCATGCTGATGGACTCGTCCAAGTGCGGCAAGAGCCTGCCGTATACGTTCGGTACGCTCAAGGACATCGACGTGCTCGTATCGGACGACAATCTTCCCGAGGAAATAAAAGCCGCCGCAGCAGAAAACGGCGTGACGGTCATATAACTTCGCTGCTCAACCCTCCATATAAAAAAGATTGCTCCAAAAAGCAATCTTTTTATTTTGCTTTATAGTGTACGGTTACAGCAACTCTTTCAGCCGTTCCGCAAACGCGCCAGCGCTTTCCGCCGCCGCTTCGATGATATCCGCATGCAGGGCAAAATCGAACATGGTGATGTCCTCCAGCACCACGCGCTCGTATACGTCCACCTTGCAGCTGCGCTCCTTCTCGAGCGCAAGCGCTTTCTTGGAAGCCGCGGACGCCGCCATCAGCGCCGGAAATACGAACGGCGAATAATTCTCGGGCGACTCGTTGATCTGCGGGTCGATAGCGGCAAGCACTTCGCAGTCCTCACGGATGACGTCAAACGGCACCGGGTTGATGCACGACCCGTCCATCAGTACCGTACCGTCCACCTCTTGCGGCGAGAACACGCCGGGTATCGCCACAGCCGAGCGCACCGCCGGCCCCACATCGCCGGTGTCGAACACCACCTGCTCGCAAGTCAGGTAGTTCGCGGCCCCCACCTTGAGCGGAAAATACAGCCGGTCGAACACTTTGATCGGCAAGACCATCCGGTAATGCTCCTCCAGCCCCATGCCGTCCAGTATGCCGTATTTGAGGTCCTTGACCTTGGAGATATTGATCGGTTTCTTTGCGCCGGGGAAGTCGATGTCCTCTAGGAAGCCGATCATCTGCTGGCTGGTCATGCCCGCCGCATACATCGCCGCCACCACGGCGCCCACGCCGGTTCCCGCCACAATGTCCGGCTTGATGCCTGCCGATTCCAGGGCCTTCACATATGCGACATTGGCGATCCCCTGAGCTCCGCTGCCGCCAAACGCGATACCGAGTTTCTTAGCCATAAGTTATTCCCCTTCTATATCAGCTTTTTTACTTTATCTATAAAATCAGGCAGGTAGCTCAAGGCCTGATCATATATCATTCTGTACTTATAAAACTCCATCGAAGCGACGGGCGGCAAATTGGGGCGTTCGAATATCTCCACAGTACACGTTTTGAGCTTCTGCTGGATGTACGCCTCATGCGTCGCGGCCCAGGTGGCCTGTCTGGCGTTCCTGCGCGTCGGGGCCATGTTCGGAAACGGCCTTACCAGCGACACGTCAATGGCGATCAGTACGTCGCACGAATCCCGGATGACGTCAAACGGCACAATGTTGGTCGCGCCGCCGTCCACGTAGTATTCGCCGTCCACCCTCTGCGGCCCGAACACGCCGGGCAGCGCAACGCTGGCCATCACGGCGGGCAGCAGTTCCCCCGACTCGAATACGCGCTCCTTGAGCGTGTGGAAGTTTGTCGCTATCACCTTAAGCGGTATGTCCAACTCTTCAAAACGCTCCTTGGGCAGCAGCTCATTTAAGCTGTGCCACGCCGCTGCGGCAGCCCATCCCATCTGCCGGTCGCGCAAAAGCGAGCGGATTTTGGGTTTTCGGAACGAGCTGATCAGCGCCTCAATGCGCGACAGCATCTCGTCCGGCGTGAGGCCGCCGGCGTAAAGTGCGCCCGCAATAGCGCCGCTGGACGTGCCCGATATGACAGAGGGGCGTATGCCCAAATCCTCCAGCGCCTTAATGTATGCGATATGCGCCACGCCGCGTACGCCGCCGCCGCCCAGCGCCAGGCCCACGCTCTTCACACGCTGTCTCCTCCGTCCACGTCATTTTCCACTATATCACCATACACAGACGGCGTAAAGACCTCTGCCATACAGCCCAAAGCTATGACCACGGCTCCTTGGTGTGCCGCCGGACGCATATCTCGTCGATCACGGCGCCGTTCCTGTTTTTCAGCAGGAACAGCACGATATCGGCGATCTCCTCGGGCGTGCTGAGCGTCGACAGGTCCAGATCGGGCCGAAGCCGCTGTATCATCTCAGTCGCGACGCCGCCCGGCGATATGGCATGAACGCGGATGCCCTTATCGAACGTCTCGCGGGCCAGCACCTTGGTGTAACCCAACAGCGCGTGCTTGGCCGCCGAATAAGCGCCCTGCATCGGATAGCCCTCGTGGGACACCACCGAGCAGATGTTGATGACGGTGGCATAGTCGGACTCCAACAGGTAAGGCATGGCCGCGTTGACCAGCATGAACGGCGCACGGACGTTGATCGCCATGTGCCGGTCCCATTCCTCTTTGCTGGTGTCGACGAGCAGCATTTTCTTGCCGTAGCCCGCGTTGTTGATGACGATATCGACGCCGCCGTACGCCGCCACGCAATCGGATACAATTCGATCGAAACTGTTGTCGTCCAAAAGGTCCGCCGGCGTCAGCAGCAGGTTCTTTCCCTCCATGTCTTTCAGCGCTTCGAGACGGCGCGACGTCGCCAGCACCCTCACCTTCTCGCGCAGCAGCGCCTTGACGATCGCCAGGCCGATGCCGTGGCCCGCCCCTGTGACAATTGCAATCTTCCCTGATATTTCGCCCATATCCGTATCCTCTTTTGCATTGTGATACTATATTCTACCACAGCTCGCGGCATCTTGCACAGGTATAACCGCAGCCTGGCGAAAAACCTGCGGTTTTCTCCAAATCCCTTTGGCTTATGCCATAATCCCCCGCTATTGTCTGAATACAAACTATCTGATACAATACCACAGACACAATCTATAATAAGAGGGCGGTATGACTCAGCTTACGGACATCGGTTGCTATATACTGGACATGGACGGCACCATCTACCTCGGCGAGCAGGTGATCCCCGGCGCGCGCGAGCTGTTGGCGCATTTCGATGCCACGGGGACGCCGTATTACTTCTTCACCAACAACTCGTCAAAATCGCCGGAAGATTACGTGGAAAAGCTGGCGCGGCTGGGCTTTGGGAGCTACGACATTAGCCGCATCATCACATCCGCCCATGTGTCCATGCAGTATATCCGCCGCACATACGGTGAAAGCGCCGCGATATACGCGGTGGGCACTCCTTCCCTGCTGTCCCAGCTTAATGAAGCGGGCTTCGACGTGTCGGACAGCCGCACGCCGGACTGTGTGCTGGTGGGCTTTGACACCACGTACGACTTCAAAAAGGCGAGCCGTGCCGTGGACCTTTTAAGGGCAGGCGTGCCGTTTCTCGCGACCAACGTAGACGCCGTCTGCCCGCTGGAAGGAGGCCGCGTGCTGCCCGACTGCGCGAGCATCTGCGCGATGCTGACCCACGCCACCGGCCGCAGACCCAAGTTCCTGGGTAAGCCGTTCCCCGAAACCGCCGCTTACATCGTGGAGTATACCGGCATCCCTGCGGAGAAAATCGCTGTCGTCGGCGACAGGCTGTACACCGACATGCGCGTCGCCGTGGACAACGGCATGGTCGCCATCGGCGTGCTGTCCGGCGAGATGACGCGCGCCGATATCGAAGCCAGCGAGATAAGGCCGCATTACCTGTTTGACAGCGTAAAGGAACTGCTGGACGCGCTCCGGTAATGCAATGCGAGATAATGCCAAAATAAAAAGAGCCTGGAAACAGGCTCATATCTTTTCAGCTTTCTTTTTTATTTTCCTGCATCATGTTTTCCAGCATCGCGTACATCCGGGGCATCACGCGCCGCATCGCATACGGCCTGAAATTTTTGTCCACCAACACGTGATCCGTCTGCCCCGTAGCCACCAGCTTTGCGTCCGCTTCGCGGATGATCTCGTAGGTGAAGGATACCTTGACGGAGCTTAAATCCGCCACGGATACGCGCACCGTCAGTTCGTCGTTATAGCCGGCGGGATTGTGGTATTTGCATGTATCGGAGATCGGCGCGAAAGAATAGCCAAGATCTTCGATTTCCTTGTAGCTGGAGCCGCACACCCTGATTATCTCCTCCAGCGCGGCGTCAAACCAGTTGAAATAATGGGCATGGTGCGCATACCCCTGCCGCCCCACTTCAGAGTACCTCACCCGGCTCTTGCATTCT
>JAAXZP010000110.1 GCA_012719815.1 Christensenellaceae bacterium | reverse complement strand
GTCCAGCCCGGCGTTTGCGATCTCCTCGCGGAATATCTGGTCCGCAAGTTGCAGCGTGAGAACCTTTTCCCGCGTCACCTCGCCGATGATGCGGACAGCCAGGCCGGGGCCAGGGAACGGCTGACGCCACACGATATGGCGCGGCATGCCCAGCGCAGTGCCCAGCGCGCGCACTTCATCCTTGAACAGTTCGCGCAGCGGCTCAATGATCCCGCGGAATTCCATGCGTTCCGGCAGGCCGCCCACGTTGTGATGGCTCTTGATCACCGCCGCCTGCCCTTTGCCGGATTCTATCACGTCGGGATAGATGGTGCCCTGCGCGAGGAAGTCAATCTTGCCGAGCTTGGCGGCTTCTTCCTCGAAAACGCGAATGAATTCCTCGCCGATGATCTTGCGCTTTTTTTCGGGATCCACCACGCCCTTAAGCCTTTCAAGAAAACGGTCCGCCGCGTCCACGGCGATCAGCTTCATGTTATAGGCGCCCGAAAACGTCTCCACCGCCTGATGCGCCTCGCCGCGCCGGAGCAGGCCGTGGTCCACAAATATGCAGGTCAGGCGGCTGCCCACAGCCTTGTCCAGCAGCACAGCGGCCACCGAAGAATCCACGCCGCCCGAAAGGGCCAGCAGCACCCTGCCGTCGCCCACGCGCTCGCGTATCGCGCTGACCGCCGTGTCAATATAATTCTCCATCGTCCAGCCACCCTTGGCTTCGCAGATGATATAAAGGAAATTTTCCAGTATCTGATTGCCGAACCGCGTATGGACGACCTCGGGGTGAAACTGCACGCCATAAAGCTGCCTTTTGGCGTCATAAAAAGCTGCCACGGGGCACCTGTCGGTAGAGGCGCTCACCGCAAAGCCCTTAGGCGGCAGGTCTACGTAGTATGTATGGCTCATCCAGCATACGGAATTTCTCTCCAGCCCGGCAAACAGCGGGCAGTCCGTTTCATAGCGGATATCCGTCTTGCCGTATTCGCGGTGCTCAGCACGGCGCACGCTGCCGCCCAGCATAACGCTCATCAGCTGCGCGCCATAACATATGCCCAGTATCGGGATACCGGCGTCAAACAGTCGCTCATCGCACATCGGCGCGTCCGGGTCCGTCACGCTGGCCGGCCCGCCAGTAAATATGATGCCGACGGGTTTTTCTTTCAGTATGCGCTCCAGCGGCGTGTCGTACGGCCAAATCTCGGCATATACTTTAAGATCGCGCACGCGCCGCGCGATCAGCTGGTTGTACTGTCCGCCGAAATCCAGAACAATAACTTTTTCTCTCACTGCATTATAACCTTCCTGTATAGTTTGGTGCTTCCTTTGTGATGTAGATATCGTGCGGGTGGCTCTCCGTCAGCCCGGCGCTCGTCACGCGTATAAATGTCGCTCGGCGGCGCAGCTCTTCAAGATTGGAGGCGCCTACGTAACCCATGCCGGCTTTCAGGCCTCCGACCAGTTGGAAAATCGTTTCGCTGAGCGGCCCCTTGAAGGGCACACGGCCTTCCACGCCCTCGGGCACCAGCTTTTCCGATCCTTCCTGAAAATAACGGTCCTTGCTGCCCTTCTGCATCGCGCTGACAGATCCCATACCGCGGTACACCTTAAAGC
>JAAXZP010000109.1 GCA_012719815.1 Christensenellaceae bacterium | reverse complement strand
TCGAGCGCCGCAAAGCGGAGATCGAGCGCATGGCGGACGAAACCATCGCGGAGAACAAAAAACGCATGGCCGCCGTTTACGACCTGGAATACCGCAAGCAGCTCTTGGCCGCCAAGCAGGAGATGATGCAGAAGGCGCGCGAAGCCGCGCTTGTAAGGCTGCGCGCGCTGGACGACAAGTCCTACAGCGCCCTGATGAAAAAGCGCCTGTTGGAATGCGCTTCGTCGGGCACGGGCGCCATCGCGGTCTCCCCCGGCGAAACGCGGCTGAACGAAGCTTTTCTGGCGGACGTCAACGCGGAGCTGAAAAAAACGGTGGGCCGCGGCGAAATTAAGCTGCTCCCGGAGCGCCGGGATATCGACGGCGGCTTCGTGTATATCGACGGCGGCATGGAGATCGACGTGTCGCTCAGGGCGCTCATGGACGAAGCGTGGCAACAGGCCGAAACCCAGGTGGCCGCAGTATTGTTCGAATAATAGGTTTAGGGTTAATCATGTCTGAAGTAAACAGCAGCTATCCTTTCGCCTCCGCAAGGGTCAAGGCGATGGAACCAAGGCTGATCACAAAAGAAAAGCTGAACCGTCTGATCGAGGCTAAGGATTATGACGCCGCCATGCGCCAGCTCGCGGAGTTCGGCTATGGCCAATCCGCCGGCTCCGGCGCAGGCTGCTCATACGAGGAGCTGATCCGAAAGGAGCTCACGGAGACGGACGTTCTGCTGGAAGCGCTCTCGCCCAGCGACGTGTTCACACGCATCATGCGCGCGGAGCGCGACTACTTTAACCTGAAGGTGCTCATCAAGCTGCTGATGCAGAACAGGCCGTTGGACAGTTTCGCGCTGCTGCCGGGCAACATCCCGGTGGAGACGCTGCGCCGTGCAATCAGCGAAAACAACTACTACGACCTGCCCGACGCTATGAAGGAAGCGCTGCAGTACATCGACCGCCAGTTCACCGTGGCGGCGGACGCTTCCATCATCGGCATCGCGCTGGACAGGGCTTACGCCAAAGAAGTCAATGCGCTGCTCCAAAAGATGAAAAACCCGCTGGTCAGCACCTATTTTACTGCGTTTTTCGACATCAGCAATATCATTGCGCTGCTGCGCGTGCGCGCTGCGGGCCTGCCGAAGGAGAGCTACGAGCGCGTGATCACGCACGGTGGCGGCATCGACAAGCGCACGCTTCTTGACGCGTTCGAACTGCCGGACGAAAGCGTGCTGGCCGCTGTGGCCAGGGGGCGCTATTACGACGTGCTGGCCCCCGCGTTTGAGGACTACGTCAAAACGGGCAGCCTTTACATGATGGAGAAAGCGCGGGACGATTACCTGCTTAGCCTGCTGAAAGAGCAGCGGCACGACATGTTCGGTATCGGCCCGCTGATGGGATACTATATCGCCAAGCAGCGCGAGGCTGCGGCGGTGCGGCTGGTGATGACGGCCAAGCTGGGCGGCGTCGATATGGACGTGGCGGTTCGCCGTCTCAAGGAGCTGTACTGATATGAGAGGAAAACCATGAACAAAATCGGTGTAGTGGGCGATTCAGACAGCATCATCGGGTTCAAGGCGCTGGGTATCGACGTATTCCCCGCCACCGGCGATGACGTCTCCAAAACAATATTTCAGCTCGCCAACGGTGGTTACGCGATCATATTCGTGACGGAACAGGCCGCCGAGGCCGCCGCTGAGATGATCGACCGGTATAAAACGTCGCCTTTCCCGGCGATCATTCCGATCCCCGGCAACCGCGGCACCACCGGCCTGGGCATGAGAAACATCCGCGCCAACGTGGAAAAAGCCATCGGCGCGGACATACTGTTTGAAGACGAGCAATAGCTGGCCACTTAAGGCCTGCCCCGCTTTTTTACGGAAAGAAGCAGGCATAGGAAAAATCAAGGGCTGCGGGACTTGTCCGCATTGCCCGTTCATTGCGGGAAGCGCTTCGGCGCGAGCGACGCCGCAAAGCATTAACTGGCTGAAATAGAGCTTTCAGCCAAGGAGGGAAGCGACTTTTATGGTAGGCAAAATAGTCAAGGTTTCCGGTCCGCTCATCGTGGCAAGCGGAATGGGCCAGTGCGAAATGTACGACGTGGTGCAGGTCAGCGATCAGAAACTGATCGGCGAAATCATCGAGCTGCGCGGCGATATGGCCTCTATTCAGGTGTACGAGGAAACCAGCGGGCTCGGCCCGGGTGAGCCCGTTTACTCCACAGGCAGCCCGCTGTCGGTGGATTTGGCCCCCGGCCTTATTGAATCGATATTTTACGGCATCCAGCGCCCGCTGGACAAAATACGCGACATGGTGGGCGACCGCATCAGCCGCGGCGTGCAACTCAGCGCGCTGGATACCGAGAAAAAATGGCGGTTCCTCCCCATCGCCAAAGTGGGCGACGCCGTCCAGCCGGGCGATTTCCTGGGCTACGTGCAGGAAACTTCGCTGGTCAAGCACTATATCATGGTGCCCTTCGGCGTATCGGGCGTCATCGAATGGCTGGCCGACGGCGAGGCCACCATCGTCGAGCCCATCGCCAGAATCAAGACCGACTCGGGCAGCGTACAGGACGTGCCCATGCTGCAGCGCTGGCCGGTACGGCGCGGCCGTCCCTTTGCGGAAAAGCTGCCGCCTTCCGAGCCGATGGTCACGGGCCAGCGCATCATCGACACGCTGTTCCCCGTCGCCAAGGGCGGCGTGGCCGCGGTGCCGGGACCGTTCGGCAGCGGTAAAACGGTGGTGCAGCACCAGCTCGCCAAGTGGGCGGACGCCGACATCATCGTGTACGTGGGCTGCGGCGAGCGCGGCAACGAGATGACGGACGTGCTGATGGAGTTCCCGGAGCTCAAGGATCCGCGCAGCGGCGAGCCGCTGATGAAGCGCACCGTGCTCATCGCCAACACCTCCGACATGCCGGTGGCTGCGCGCGAAGCGTCTATCTATACAGGCATCACGATAGCGGAGTATTTCCGCGATATGGGATATAAAGTGGCCATCATGGCGGACTCCACTTCCCGCTGGGCCGAGGCCCTGCGCGAGATGTCCGGCCGTCTGGAAGAGATGCCGGGCGAGGAAGGCTACCCGGCCTACCTGTCCTCGCGCCTCGCGGGCTTCTACGAGCGCGCGGGCGTGGTGAAAACTTTGGGCAAAGAGCCGCGCGTGGGCGCCATCACCGCCATCGGCGCAGTGTCGCCGCCGGGCGGCGATATCTCGGAGCCGGTATCGCAGGCCACGCTGCGCATCGTCAAGGTGTTCTGGGGCCTGTCGGCGTCGCTGGCGTACAAGCGGCACTTCCCCGCCATCGACTGGCTGACGTCCTATTCGCTCTACTCCGACCGTCTTGCGGACTGGTTCAACAGCAACATCTCGCCGGAGTGGGAAGAGATGCGCGCCCGCACGATGCAGCTTCTGCAGACGGAGGCGGAGCTGGAAGAAATCGTCCGACTGGTCGGCATAGACGCGCTCTCGCTCTCCGACCGCCTCAAGCTGGAAACGGCCCGTTCGGTGCGCGAGGACTATTTGCATCAGGACGCGTTCCACGAGATCGATACATACACATCGCTGCACAAGCAGTTCGGCATGCTGCGCCTGATACTGCGCTGGGGCGAGCTGGGCGAGAAGGCTCTCGCAGCCGGCGTGGCGTTCTCCAGGCTGACGAACATGCCGGTGCGCGAGGAAATCGCGCGCCTGCGCAACGTACCGGAAGACCAGTTCGACCAGCGTTATGCCGAGGTCAGCGAACATCTGGAGGCGCAGATGAGCGCGCTTAACGATGAGGAAGGGGAGATGAGCATTGCTTAAGGAATACCGCACGATCAAAGAAGTCGTGGGCCCGCTGATGCTGGTGGAAGGCGTCAGCGGCGTCAAATACGACGAAC
>JAAXZP010000108.1 GCA_012719815.1 Christensenellaceae bacterium | reverse complement strand
GTTATGACGCGAAGCGACGAGGCCGCATTGGCAGATACCAAGGAAGAGGACATGGCGGAGCGGCGGCGCATCATTACGGAAAGCCAGTCGGACATCGTGGTGAGCATCCATATGAATTCCTATACCGACGAAAACGTTTCGGGGCCGCTGGTGCTGTTCATGAAAGGCTCATCGCGGGGAGAAAGGCTGGCCAAGTGCATACAACGCAGCATGATTGAGCTGCTGAAACCGGACCGGGAGAATTCGGCGCGCTCCGATGACCTCTATATACTCAGAAGCGGGAATCAGCCCTGCGTCATTGTGGAGTGCGGCTATATGAGTAACAAGAATGAACTGCAGCGCCTTAAATCCGCCGATTACCAGCAACAACTTGCTGCCGCCATCTGTCAGGGGGTTATCGATTACTTCTCATTTGAGGAATAATAATCGCAGGAGGAAGCGTTTATGAAATGTTACATTATGGTGGTCAAGATTGAGGCTCGCCGTGAAGACTCGCCCCGGGTTCAGGAAATACTGTCCCGTTATGGCTGTTACATTCGCGCCCGCTTGGGCCTGCATGAAACGCGCGATGTCTGCTCAGACGAGGGGGTTCTTATTCTCCAGCTGGACGGAGATATGGCCGAGATGGAAAAGCTGGAGGAGGCGCTCAATGCAATGAAGCACGTAAAAGCAAAGCTGGTGGTGCTCGACTGAATAGCGGTTGTGAAATGCAAACCACACAGGGGCAAATAAAACTTAGCCAGCGAGTCCTGCGTGGTTTAGTGCTGCTGGCGGGGTTTGCGTTTGCGTTGGCTGCTTTTTGTGCCTGCGGAGAGGATAAAACAGCGCGGGGTGTGGAAGTATCCGGCGCTGTTTTTTCTGCGCCTGCGCAGCCGCTCCCAGGCTTTTCGCCCACGCCGTATCGGCTAGGAGACAGGGCTGAGGATATCAGGCTGCTGCAAAGCATGCTGGCGGAGCTGGGCTTTGACCCTGGAGATATTGACGGCATCTTTGGCGCGCAGCTGGAAAAAGCGGTCCGGAACTTTCAGCTTTATGCGGGGCTGGGGGCAAACGGCGTGGCCGACACAGCCACGATGGATGCGCTGAAATCCCGGTACGATGAGGCCATGTCGTGCAACACTCAGGCTGAACAGCCGCTGAAAGGTGTGGTTATCGGGCTGGATCCGGGCCATCAGCGTACGGGCAACAGCGATCTCGAGCCCGAAAGGCCGGGCAGCAGCGAAATGAAGAAAAAGGTATCCTCCGGCACTGCGGGGCGTTTTACAGGCGTGCCCGAGTACGTCGTTAACCTGCAGGTAAGCATAAAGCTCAAAAAGGCGCTGGAATCGCTGGGCGCTCAGGTCGTGATGACCCGCGAAACGCACGACGTTGATATATCCAACGCGGAACGCGCCATGATGATGAACAGGGCGAATGTCGATTGCTGGCTGCGCATTCATGCCAACGGCAGCGACAATCCAGAAGTCCATGGCATGTTCATGCTGGTGCCCGCTGTGGGCAGCATGGCTACAGACGACCCAGGCGTGCAGGAACGAAGCGTCGCACTGGCAGAAACGCTTTTGCAGGCTGCGCAGAGTTCCACCGTGGCCAAAATCCTTGGTATCCAAACCCGGTCCGACCAGACCGGATTTGGCTGGTCAATTGTTCCGGTCTGCACGTTGGAAATGGGGCATATGACCAATAAAGATGAAGATTACCAGCTTGTCACAGAAACTTACCAGAATAAAATCGTTCTGGGCTTGACAGAAGGTTTTCTTACCTGGTTTCAGTTAGCAATGGATCATACAGTATGGCGTTTTTATCGTGATGAATTTCTTGCTTGATCATATTGCGACAACAGTCTTTTTTTCCTTGACATCGATTCTTTTTACGAATATGATTATAGCATTAATTTAGCCAATTAAGTTTGGAGGGAAGTACGGTGAAAAGGATAATTGTCACTATTTTTGCAATTCTGATGGTGGTGTCTTTATTTACTGCCTGTGGCGGGCAAAAATCTGCTGATACGATTAAAATTGGCATCAATATGGAGCTTTCGGGCCCTGTGGCGACCTATGGCGAGGATAACGTGAAGGGTATCGATCTTGCGATTAAGCAGATCAACGATGCGGGCGGTATTAACGGCAAGAAAGTTGAAGTCATCAAATACGACAACAAATCGGATGCGGCGGAAGCCACCACGCTGGCGACCAAGCTGATGACCAGTGACACGGTCCTGGCGATTATGGGCCCGGCAACGTCCGGCGCGTTTAAGGCCGAGATCCCTGTTGCCACCCAGACCAAGGTTCCCGTCATTTCCGGTTCGGCAACAGCTGACGATGTGACAGTTGACGCTTCGGGCGTCAAGGAATACGCGTTCCGCATTTGCTTCAACGACTCTTATCAGGGTACCGCGATGGCAAACTTCGCTTTAAAGAACCTCTCCAAGACCAAAGCGGTTATCCTGATGGATAGCTCCAACGACTACAGCAAGGGTCTGGCCGAGAGCTTTACGGTTGCCTTTACTGAGGGCGGCGGCACGATTGTGTCCCAGGAAGCTTATGTTGCGGGCGACACCGACTTCAACGCGGTTCTGACCAAGATGAAGGATATGGACTTCGACGTGCTCTTTGTCCCCGGTTACTATGAGGAAGCCGGCCTTATCATCAAGCAGGCCCGTGTTCTTGGGATTACCGTACCGGTGCTCGGCGCTGACGGCTTTGACTCCCCGAAGCTGGCTGAGCTGGCGGGTGCAGACGCGGCGAACGACATCTACTTCTCCAACCACTATTCGTCTCTGGATGAAAGCCCGGTCGTACAGGACTTCATCAAGGCGTTCAAGACCGAATACGGTGTGGAGCCTAACGCATTCAACGCGCTTGGTTATGACCTTGCGAAATTCACCTGCGATGGAATCGGCCGCGCGTCTCAGCTCACGGGAGAAGCTGTTAAGGATGCCCTTGAAGCAACGAAAGACTTCGAAGGCGTCACCGGCACGTTCAGTGTTGGCGAAGACCACAATGCGATCAAGGCTCTCGTCGTCATGGAGGTGCAGGGCGGCAAACAGGTCAGCAGCGTACGCGCTGGCGTTTAACACGGCTACACAATGGAGTGAGGGCTAGCAATGGCCCTCACTTTATGTTTTATCGGTTCGTATAGATGCAGCTTATGGAAATATAAGTGTCCATTTCATAAATAATAAGTGTGTACGGGCCGGCTGATTTTATGGTATGATTTAAAAAAGCGACCAACCTGGCTTTGATCACGCGTTTTGCTTGGTCAGGAAACGAAAGAGGGGAAACACTTGGAACAGTTTCTGCAGCAGCTCATCAACGGGCTATCGCTGGGCAGCACCTACGCATTGATTGCGCTGGGGTACACCATGGTGTACGGTATCATCAAGCTCATCAATTTTGCCCATTGTGATATTTACATGATCGGGGCTTATGTCGGTTTTTACTGCCTGACTTTATTGAATCTCGGTTTTGTACCGTCGCTGCTCATTGCGATGGCAATCTGTACGGCTTTGGGTGTTGCCATTGAGAAAATCGCCTACAAACCGCTACGGAACTCTCCGCGTATCGCCGTGCTGATCACGGCAATCGGCGTATCGCTGTTCCTGGAATACGGCATGGTGGCCCTGGTGGGTGCCGGAGTTCAATCTTATCCCGAAATGACCGGATTTATTGCCACAAAGATCAATCTGGGCGATATCACAATTTCGATGATGCAGGTTGTAATTGTTGGGGTTTCCGTGCTGCTGATGATCCTGCTCCAATTCATCGTCAAAAAGACCAAAATGGGCAAGGCGATGCGCGCGGTCTCCCTGGACGCGGACGCGGCGCGCCTGATGGGCATAAACGTAGACGCAACTATTTCCTTTACGTTTATGCTGGGTTCGGCTTTTGCGGGTGCGGCAGGCGTCATGGTTGGCATGCTTTATAAATCAATCAGGCCTCTCATGGGTTATCTTCCCGGCATCAAGGCGTTTGTCGCCTCGGTGTTCGGCGGCATCGGCAGCATACCCGGCGCGATGATCGGGGGCTATTTCATAGGTCTGGTGGAGGTTATGGTGTCCGGTTATGTGAACTCTCTGTATAAGGACGCTGTGGTGTTCGCAATACTTATCCTTATCTTGATTATTAAACCGACGGGCCTGATGGGCCGGGCTGAAAGAGAGAAGGTGTGATGGATATGGCAGCAAAAGCAGGCAAGTTCTTTACCAACCATCCGGCTGTTCGGAAGCTGATTATCCTGATTGCCATATTCGTCTTGGTTCAGGTGCTGATATGGACTGATATTATAAGCGCGTACCTTCAGGTAACGCTGATGACAATATGCATCAATATCATTTTAGCGGTCAGCCTGAACCTTATCACAGGGTTCACAGGCCAGTTTTCTCTGGGCCACGCGGGCTTTATGTCCATCGGCGCTTATGCCTGCGCCCTGATCACCATGCGGATGCCGACCATATTGGGTTTTTTGCTCGGCATTCTGGCGGCGATTATACTCTCAGGCATCGTCGGCATGGTCGTTGGGTTGCCCACGCTGCGTCTGCGCGGCGACTATCTGGCCATCGCCACTCTGGGCTTTTCCGAGATAATCCGCATCATATTCGTCAATCTGGAAATCACCAATGGCGCCGCGGGACTCAGCAACATACCGCAATTCGTGAACTGGCCCTGGATATTCTTCTTTACCGCTGGGACAGTGCTGCTGATAAACAACTTCCTGAAATCCACTCATGGGCGCGCGTGCATATCCATCCGCGAGGACGAGATCGCGTCGGAAACCATGGGCGTTGCGACAACGCGCTATAAAGTGACCGCGTTTATTGTGGGCTCGTGTTTTGCAGGTATGGCGGGCGCGCTCTATGCGTCATACTTCTACGTCATCAAGCCTGACTATTTCGGGTTTTTGAAATCCATCGACATCCTGATCATTGTGGTATTAGGCGGGCTGGGCAGTATATCCGGTTCGATATTAGCTGCGGTCGTGTTGGCTGTCATATAGACATTGCTCCAGTCTTTTGCGGATATCCGCATGGTGCTCTATGCGCTGCTGCTCATCATCATCATGATTTTTAGGCCT